>DATDOR010000258.1:0-6749 GCA_035293165.1 Anaerolineales bacterium
CGCCACACACTGCACGATGACGGAGAACAGGCGCAGCCCAGGCAGCCACGCTCCGAACATTTCCCACCCGATCCGTGTTAGAAACGGAACCAGCGGCGGGTACGCCACATACCCCCATGCCAGATGCCGCGCATCGTCCAACATCGCCAATTCGTCGCGGTGAAAGCCGTAATTTCCATTGGTCGCCGTGTGGAGCACCAACCGCACGAGGGCGAGAAGTATCAGGATCGAGAGATCACGCTTGAAAACGCCGAATGAGTTTTTATTCATCTCCTTCAATTCTGCAATCCGTCAGGGAGCCCGTTTCGTAGAATAGGATGAGTTTACCACCTCCTTTCTGAGAATTTTGGTAACCGTTCAGTTCCCCCACCTGAAGGGGGTAAGAACCCGAAAAAATGGTGACCGCAGGGGGTGTACACCCCCTGCGGTCACCATTTTTTCGGATAATCCCCTCACCAAGTGAACGGTTACGAATTTTGGATCGATTCATTAAATAAGGTAGAGGAACTCCCTTTTCTCCACTCTGAGATGAGCAATTATGAATCGTCTTGCAAATTTCTCATCAACCGCTTAAATGAACTCCACAAATTCTTCACAAGCTTCCGGTAAACTCTGGCGAATACTTTTGGAAAGATGAGATGCCGGTTCTTTAGGAATCGGCGGGGATAACCACGGCAAATCCCAAAGAGCCGAGATGCCATCTTCCGAAACTCGAAAGGAGACAACTATAATGAAAAAATCTTTATTCATCATCGGCGGGATCGTTATCTTGAGCGTCATTGCAGTGACGGCCTGGGTGCTGCGCCCGCCTGCTGAAGCCACTGCCCCGATTGAGGCCATTCCCCTCGCAACAGCAACATCTGCTGAAACGACTACGGGAACCGATCCGGTCGAAGAAACCGGTTCCTACCCGGCCCCAACCGAAGTCGTCAGTTCTTACCCTGCGCCAGACGAGGCCGTCGTCCAGGAATCCTACCCCGCGCCCGAAGAAACCGGCAACACAGACGGGGAACCTTCCGGGGCCGTTATCTTTACGATTACTCAGGCAGAATCCGAAGCCCGGTTTACCCTCAACGAAGAACTACGGGGCGCTCCAGCCACCGTCGTCGGCGTGACCGATCAGGTGGCGGGTGAGATGGCGGTAGACTTCAGCAACCCGGCCAACTCTCAACTCGGCGTGATCACGATCAACGCCCGCACCCTGGCAACGGACAATAACAACCGCAACCGGATGATCCACAACGAAATCCTGGATACGGGCGCGTATGAATTCATCACCTTCACCCCGACAACCGTCAACGGGCTGCCAGAGAGCATCGCCGTTGGAGATACCGTCACTTTCCAGATCACGGGTGATCTCACTATCCGGGACATCACCCAGCAGGTGATTTTTGACGCAACTGTGACTGTAATTTCCACCGAGCGCTTGGAAGGGCTGGCATCCGTGACCGTGACCCGCGGGGCGTTTGATTTAGTTATCCCCAGTGTGCCAGGGGTTGCGAACGTAACCGATGAAGTATTGCTCGAACTTGAATTTGTCGCTGTGCCGAATTGAGTTCTTGCAGGGTAACTACTCAGCCGGGAAGGGGATTAGCCCGAAATCTTCCCTTTTCGCCTTAGCAGTTACCTTGCATAAAGATACCCATTGAAATCAGCCCAAGTGGGGTGCATCAAACCAAGATGCACCCCACTTGCTTTTTTCGGATAGGAATGGTGCTAATGAAATTTGAACGATTAATTTTCCTCCTTATTATGTGTTTGTTTTCTCTCACTGCCTGCACGAACGCGACAATTGGCCCCACCACTTCTCCAGCCCCGGCCAAATCCCCGACTGCGTCCTTTCCCACTCAAACACAACCGGCTTCTCCCACTTCTGAGCCGTCTGCTACCCTCGTTCCTCCCTCCGCAACCCCCATCCTCATCCCCTCCCCAACCGAAACCTCAGCTCCAACAGCAACTGCCACGCCAGTACATCCCCTCACCATTGCATGGCTTCGCCAACAGGAATACCCTGCCAGTGAAATCGTCGTTGAGCAGCAGCTTCCTAACGGGGCCAACTACTATCGCTATTACGTTTCCTATCGCTCCGCAGGGCTGAAAATCTACGCCCTGCTCACCATCCCCTTTGGTGAAAAACCTGCCACCGGCTGGCCTGTCGTCATCTTCAATCACGGCTTCATCCCCCCGGGCATCTACCGCACAACCGAGCGTTATGTCGCCTATGTTGATGGGTTCGCTACCAATGGGTACATCGTCCTCCGCTCCGACTATCGCGGGCACGACCAATCCGAAGGGGAAGCCCACGGGGCCTATAGCAATCCCGATTACGTGGTGGATGTGCTGAACGCCGTCGCTGCGATGAGATCCTACCCGGATGCTGACCCCAACCGGATCGGGATGTGGGGACACTCAATGGGCGGATACGTCACCCTCCGAGCAATGGTCGTGGAACCGGACATTAAAGCAGGCGTAATTTGGGCCGGGGTGGTTGGCCCGTACCCGAACCTGTTCAACCGCCCGGACTTTGAACTGCTTGCCACCCCTTCAGCAGCCAATCCCAACCGGGGCCGGTGGCGCTTTGAACTCTTCGAACAATTCGGCGCCCCCGAAGAGAATCCCGAATTTTGGGCATCCATCTCCACGACAACATACCTGGCAGATCTTTCCGGCCCTATTCAACTCCATCATGGCACGGCGGATGCCAGCGTCCCGTTTAGCGTGTCTGAATTGCTGTACATGGAATTGATCGAAGTGGGGAAAACCGTTGAGTTTTTCCGTTACCCTGGCGACGATCACGATATCACGAATGGCTTTTCATTGGCCATGCAGCGTTCGATTCGGTTTTTTGACAGGTATCTGAAAGCCCTTTCTCCATAATGTGAGAAGAACCTGGGGGAGAAGTGTCAAGAAATTCCCTTTGCCGGCTGAGTAGTTACCTTTGAACTTGAAAAGCAGCGCTTGATACCTGGCATGAAAGCGATTATTATGCAGGCCGGACCGGTCCGGTCTGCTTTTTTTTGTCTTCAAGGATATATTTCTATACCACCACAGAAAAGTCATTTTCAACCGTATTATTCCAGAGGAGGGGTCTGGAAATTGTTTTTACTTTCGGCATTTGCGCCTCATGTGTGGACAATTATTCTGGTGCTCCGCGATTTTGGATGGATTTCTGAACGTACCAATGCCTGGGATGCGCTGGGCGCCGGAGCCTATGGTTTGCTCTTCGCGTTCGTGGAGAGTTTTTTTGTTTTTGTGATCGCCTTAATTTTAGGGTTATTCGTTTCCAGACACTGGGAGGAAAGAACGCGGCTCGCCTTATTGTGCGTTCTGCTTCTGGTGGTTGCCCTTTGGGAGGTCTTCGGCCAACTTTATTTTATGTGGGGACTGTCCGTACCAGCAGAAGCCATACGATTTTTGGCGAGTAATGAACACCCTCTGCGGAATATATACAGCGTGGCTTTAATTTTTATTGTCACACCTGTTTTGTTCCTGGTTTATTTGGTGTTATCCTCCCAGAAAATGGTACAGGTGATAGAGGACTGGATAGATCGGATCACCTTGCTTGTGACCATGTATCTCATTTTAGATTTGGTGGCTTTGGTCATTGTCGTGTTCCGCAATGTTAATTTATGAGAAAAACAATTGATCGCCGCGAATTTTTGAAATTAGCCGGGTTGTTGTCTTTAGGGTATGCAATTCCCCAATGGATTGCGCGCCCGGCTGTCCAGCAGTTTTCCTCCAGACGCCAGAACGTCTTGATTGTCCTTTTTGATGCGTTTTCGGCGTCCAATATTTCCCTCTATGGCTATCCCCGGCAAACCACGCCGAATATAGATAGACTTGCCGAACGGGCCATCGTTTATCACAACCATATTGCAAGCGGTAATTTTACAACCCCAGGGACCGCTTCGCTCCTAACGGGAACCCTTCCCTGGACGCACCGGGCTTTTTTCCTTTATGATCCGATCATCAAATCGCTAAAGGAGAAAAATATATTTGGCGTCTTTGCAGATTATCATCGTCTGGCATATACCCATAACCCGGCTGCGGATGTATTCTTGGCGCAATTTCTCGCAGAGATTGATCAGTTGACTCTATGGGAGGACCTCTACCTGAGCAAGAATAATATTGTCAATAAGTGGTTCAGAAACGATTTTGATATTGCATCCGTGAGTTGGGAGCGTGCGTTCCACCGAGAGGAAGACGGAGAGGCCTATTCATTGTACCTGTCTCACATGTATGAAAATTTGAAGAGGGATTTCGAGGAAATTCGACAGAATTTTCCCGACGGATTGCCCGGCGCTTCGGGCAGTCACTTTTTGCTTGAAGATGGAATTGACCAGTTACAAAAAAGTATCTCGGCCGCGCCTCAACCCTTTCTGGGTTATTATCACTTTTTTCCTCCGCATGATCCGTATCATACACGGACAGGATTTTGGGGAAGCTTTCAGAATGATCATTACCTTCCCATCGAAAAACCCCCGCATATTTTTAAGCGAGACTGGTCTGCTGAATTCATTCTGCAAAAGCGTGCAGAATATGATGAATTTATTCTTTACGTCGATTCGGAATTCGCCAGGTTGTACAATGCTTTGGAACAGGATGGTTTATTGGATAACACCTGGCTTGTCCTTACTTCGGATCACGGTGAAATGTTTGAGCGATTGATTGATAGACATACAACAGAGGTCCTTTATCAACCCATCGTCCGTATTCCATTGCTTATTTTCCCCCCGGGCCAGGAATCGCGTGTGGATGTGTTTGAAAATACCAGTGCAATTGATCTCCTGCCTACGCTTTCTCATGTCACGCAGCACGAGATCCCCGCATGGACCGAAGGAAAAGTTCTTCCTCCCTTTTCCATATCGCTTGCTGACGCGAAAAAGGATGTTTTTTCGTCCATGGTGCGGGAAACGGACGCACGAGGCCATGTCACAAAAGCAACGGCGACCATCTTGCGGGACAACTTCAAGCTAATTTATTATTATGGCTATCAGGAACTCGGTGAAGCTGGTGAGTTGATTGAACTTTATGATCTGCAAGCGGATCCAGAGGAGTTAAATAACCTGTATCCTGGGGAAAACAGGATTGCAGATGAGCTTTTAGGGATATTGAAGGCTAAAGGAGAGGCAGGAAAGTAAAAACCATTATCGCAACTACTCAGCCAGGAGAGGGATTAGTCCGAAAAAATGGGGTGCGTGGGGGAGATGTGGATAGCCATCATGATCTACGTGGTCAGCTTTACTCGTCTAATGTACGTTCAATCCGCGTGTCCGGAATCAGCCAGATAACAGCGACGAAGACGTATAGCCCCCCAGCAATCCAGGAATTAACAAATGCCAGCGGAATGGCAATCGTATAGACTACCAACGACATGATTTCCTTAATATTCCACTTTAACGCCTTTGCCAGGGCAGAGTCCTGGTCATGGAGTTTGAGCAGGGTTTTTGTCAAAAAATAATAGGCCAGCCCGGAAAACCACAAAACAACGCCATACCATGCCACGGGCCATGCAGCAAATTCGTTCTCACCCATCCACCCGGTGACAAAGGGGACAAGCGACAACCAGAACAGCAAATGCAGGTTTGCCCATAAGACAGCCCCGTTTACCCGCTTCACCGCCTGGAATAAGTGGTGATGGTTATTCCAATAAATGCCCAGAAAGACAAAACTCAATACGTAGCTCAAAAAGACGGGGATAATGGGAACCAGCGCGGCCAAATCCCAGCCTCCCGGCACTTTCATTTCCAAAACCATGATGGTGATAATGATGGCAATCACGCCATCGCTGAAGGCTTCTAAGCGACCTTTTCTCATCTTAGCACTTCACCCATTTGCCGTTCATATTACTCGATTCCATCACGCTATGAACAAACCGCACCCCCATCAACCCGTCGTACGAATTGGGGAAATACAGCGTGAGCGGGCCGGCCTGCTGACCCGCGCGCCGGGCGGCGATGGCTTCGGCGGCGTCCATATACAGATTGGCGAACCCTTCCGAAAACCCTCCGGGGTGACCTGCCACGACCCGGCAGGAGCGCGCCGTCAGGGGCATCGTGCCCGGCCCATTCGGGGTACGGGTTTCCGCGGGCGCACCGAGCGGTTTGAACACCAACACCTGGGGAATTTCCTGCATCCATTCTAAACTCCCCTTCGTCCCGCTGACGCGGATCCGCAAACAGTTTTCGACCCCAGCGGCAGCTTGTGTCACCCAGAAACTTCCGCGGGCGCCGTTTTCAAACCGGAGCATCGCCCCCGCGAAATCATGCACCTGCCGGTTTGGGACAATCGTCCCCACTTCTGCAGCCACTTCACTCACCTCCAGCCCGGTAACGAACCGGACGAGATTATGCGCGTGGGTGCCGATATCGCCCATCACGAGGGACGGCCCCCCGCGCACCGGGTCGAAACGCCACTTATTGACCGGATCAGGTTTGCTCTCATCCGCCTTCCCGCCCTGGACGTATTCCACCTGCACCAGCCGGAGCGTCCCAATTTGCCCATCTTCGACCATGGCTTTGGCCTGCCGTATCATCGCATACCCGGTGTAATTATGCGTCAGGCAGAAAACCAGCCCCGACGTCACCACCCTTTGGTGCAGGGACTCGGCTTCTTCGACGGTGTTGGTCATGGGCTTGTCGCATATCACGTCGAAGCCGCGATCCAGCGCAGCGACGGCGTATTCGTAATGACTGTCGTTCGGAGTCATGATTGCGACAACATCCACCCCATCCGCGCGGGCCGCTTCC
>DATDOR010000259.1:0-16514 GCA_035293165.1 Anaerolineales bacterium
AACACCGCAATCTGCGCGCAATGCTCGCGCTTGTGCGCGTAATAGGTGTACACCAGATAATCTTCCAGATCGTACCCCTCCCCATACCAGGGCAATATCCCTAATTGGCGGCGCGTCTCGACCGGGATTTTTGCGATCATCGCCGAAGTTTTTTCATACGCTCCCGTATATTCATCCAATAATTCCGGTAACGTCTTGTCATCGCGGGCAGGAACTTCATAATCGTTGAACCCCAACGGTCCAAGCTCAAACATTTTATCCAACGCCGGAGTTGGATCGCCCGCTCCTAAAAGCTGGCTCAAAATATCCACTAACAACCCCTCATACGAAGCCAAATGTGCGATGATCTGCCGGGTAGACCACCACCCGCATACATCCGCCGTATTCCACTCACTTTCGGGGATCAGTTGGGCTGTATCTAATACAAGTAAATGGCCATATTTCAGAATGTCATCGGCGTGCATCGTTCACTCCTAAGGAGATTCCACCCACGCCAGGGCACGGGTGAGAAAGGTTTGTCGCAATTCCTCGCCCGGGATGGTCATTGCCAGAGCGTGGATCCTCTCCCGGGCTTCGGCGGACCATTCCCCTGCCGGGTCAGGTTGGCCCAACACGCGGTATACATGCCCCAGACTGGCATACATCCGCCATAAAAGGGAACATTCACCCGTTTGGCGAGCCGTTTCCATCCCGGCACACAATATTTCCTCCGCCTGATCATATTGTTTCACCGCCATAAGTGCCTGACCACGTAGATGGTTTAATATAGGTATTGTACGGTTCGGCGCGCTTTTCTGCGCTCCGATTTCCAGGCGTTCGGCAATTTCCAGAGTTTTTTCTGGTTCGCCAAGTGCCAGGGCCAGTTCCGCACGAGCAAACCAGCACGTGCGCTGGCCCATGGTTTCGACAACTTTCGGTTCCGGCAGGACGGCATCCAGGCATTTCCGGCCTTCTTCTAGCCGGTTCATCATGACTCCCATTCGCGCCAGCGCCCCGCTCGCCATCATGATCCAGTTGGAGGAGTGGATCGAACGAGCCATCGAAAGGGACTGTTCCAGGTGGGGTTGAGCTTCCTCCCATGCCATCACATCCAGATACAGGTACCCTAGGGTCAGATTCGCAGCGACCATCCACTGGTGGTGTTCGATTTCTTGTGCAACCTCCAGGCTGGCCTGGGCCAATGCAAATGCCTGCTCGTAATCGCCTATGGTCCCATACATTTGAGCGGAGACCCATAACTCGAAACTTTCTCCAGCACGCCAACCAATCTCTTGGGCGACTTTTAAGGCCTCCTCATGTATTTGTTGGGCTTCCTCAAAAGTTTGCCCAGGAGTAACGACCTGCGCCACAAATACCGGAATGAGCAACCCCAGGGATGTCAGGCTGGAAACCAGACCGCGAAGATCATCCAGATCCCGGAACAGCCCCACTGCACGCTCAAAATAATCCGCCGCGGTGATGAAGTCTGCACCTAGCATGTTCGCCATGCCGAGTAGATCAAGCGATTCAGCGAGGCCATGGTGGTCGCGCAATTCTTCAAAAGTCGCCAATGCTTCCTGATGGTGAACAACAGCCTGTCGAGGTTGTTCGGTATTGGCATACCAATTCCCCAGCCGGTTCAAGCTGTAACCTAGAGTCGCGGGGTCCTCCATCTGGCGAGCCAGGGCAAGCGCCCGGCGGAAATATTCGCCGGCCTGTTCGTAATCACGGGAAGCCCACAACTGCCCCAGGTCGAGCAACGTCTGCCATTCGGCGCGCCGGTCTCCGGCGGTGCGCGCCAGTCGGAGAGCAGTTTCCAAATTCATGCGCGCTTCAGGGAAATTTCCAAGGCGTTCCTGGATCATGCCACACCCGCGGTAGAGGAGGAACAGATCGATTTCTTCCAATCCACCCAGTTCCCCGCTTTGCAGGGCGCGCGTATAGTGGATAATAGCTTCGGTGTGTGCATATAAACGGGCAGAATTTTCAGCAGCCCGCGCAAAATAAGTAGCTGCCTGTGCATGATCCCCTGCTTCATAAAAGTGGTGCGCCAAGACCGGGGCATAATCATCCAACTGGCTGGAGAATAACCCTTCCATCACCTGCCCGGCCCGGCGGTGATATTCGCGGCGGTTTTTGAGCAGAATTGATTGGTAAGCCGCTTCTTGGGTTAGCGCGTGACGGAAAATGAACTCTTGCTCAGGTTCCCGCGCGACCTGGACCACTAACCCGGCCTGTTGCAGATTTCTTAGATGAGTTTCCATTCCCTCGCCGTTTTCAGACATCCTCTTGAGTACTCTCCCATAAAAGGAGCGGCCCAAAACAGCCGCCAATTGCAAGGTGTGGCGAGCATTTTCTTTCAGACGATCCATCCGGGCCACGAGCAAGGATTGGAGACTCTCCGGCATTTCGACTTCGGCAACTTCCTGGACGAATTGCCAGGTCTTTCTTTCTTTATCTCGTACAACCACTTCACTTTCTATTAACTCCCGGATGATCTCTTCGATAAAGAATGGATTCCCTTCCGCTTTTTTATGAATCAAATCAATGACCTGAACTGGAAGTTCTTCCAGCGCCAGCAAACTGCGGGCCAAACGTTCACTTTCCTCATCGGAAAGCGGGTATAGGGCGATTTCCTGGTACCGGTGCGGGAATTTTTGTTCAGCGATTTGTTTGAGACGCCAGGCAGGGGAATCGCGCTCCGGGCGAAATACACATAAAAAGAGAATGGGAGCATCCTCAGCAAAGGGCAACAATCCGGTGAGCAGGTCAACAGAGGCTGAATCGGCCCAGTGCAGGTCTTCAAACACCAGAACCAGCGGGGAGCGCCCCGCCTGAACACGCCAGAATTGTGCCATGCCCGCCAATAATTCGCGTTTCATGTCTTCGCCGGAGATTCGATATTGTCCATCCTCCCGCGTTAGCCCTAACAAGACTTCCAATGCCCGGTTTAAACGCGGCCGTTGTTCATCGGGAAAGTTTTTGAGTAATGCGGTTAAATATTCGCGAACCCGGGCGGGGGGATCGTTCCGTACAACCCCAAGCACACGCCGGACCAGGCGCTGAATGGCCCCGTAAGGTTGAGCCGTTTCAAAAGAAAGACTCGCCGATTCGTACCAGGTAGTAGACAGTGTAGTCAAAGCTGAAGGCTGGTGATTTTCCAAGTCACCCAGAGAATCAATTCCTTCACCTTTTAACTCCTGAACCAAGCGACTTTTTCCCAACCCGGCGTCGCCAACCAGACAGACGATTTTTCCTTGCCCAGCATGGAGATCAACAAAGGTTTGTTGGAGAAGGGCTAACTCTTGGGTATGACCCACCAGCGGTGCGCTCATCCCACCGTTTCCCCGCAACCGGACATGGGCGGCGGACTGTTCCGCCTTTAAACCCAAAACCCGGTAGGTCCGGATCGGTTCCCGTTTCCCCTTGATTTGTACCTCTCCAAGCATCTCCACTTCAAAAAGCGAGGCAACCAACCGGTATGTATCATGAGCCACTTGTATCGTGCCGGGCTCTGCTGTCTGTTCCATACGGGCAGCGACATTGACAGCATCCCCCATCGCCGTGTACTCCTGGGCAAACTGCGTGCCGACTTCCCCGACTACGACCAGACCCGTATTGATCCCCACGCGCACGGAGTAGTCCGTCGAAACAGATCGTACTCCCGCTCGGGCCAGGCGTTCCCGCACCCGCTGTTGGTAGGGTTGCAGATCGGCGAGGATGTCCAAAGCCGCGCGTACCGCCCGCTCTGGGTCGTCTTCGTGAGCTACCGGAGCGCCAAATAATGCCAGAATCGCATCCCCCATCAACCGGGCCACCGTTCCCCCGTAGCGGTTGACGGCTTCGATCAAATAACGGAAGGCCCCATTCATAATCTCCGTCCACTCTTCAGGGTCCAATTGTTCAGCCAGGGCTGTGGAGCCTTTCACATCACAAAACAAAATCGTCACCGTGCGCCTTTCGCCCTCAGGAGATAAAGGGGGTAGAGAGCCACGTGGTGTGGAGATGGGGGACACCGAGGAGGAGGTCATCCAGGGAAAGGCTTGCCCGCATTGTTTGCAAAAACGAGCCGTTAACGCGTTCAATGTGCCACAGTTTGGGCACGCGTTTTCTAACCGGTGGCCACAATTCTGGCAAAAACGGGCATCGGACGAGTTAATAAACTGGCAATTGGGGCATTGAATCCCATTTGGATTCAAAGCGCAACCTCCCGTATTAAACCTCAAAACACAACGATTGCCTAATGGCTGAAATATGGCTGGTTGGGATTTGCGGTGGCGACCTCCGCCGATTCCTAAAGAGCCTGAAATATTATAGTCTACATTGAGTTTTGTCAAACGGAAAATATAGTGGGGGTATAATTTCGCCACACCCTTTACTGATGGACGACCCAATATTCATGAAAAATCAATTCATCCTCACCTCATACTACCTCACCGCCCCTCTTTCGGGACTCGAAACCCTGATCCAGCCGGGGTGGGCGCACAATACCCTCGAACTACCTCCCGGCGACAAACAGGAGCAAATGTCTGCCCTCCACTTCCCCCTGGCAAACTGGATTGCCGAAACCGCTCAACAGGGATACCGCCCGGTCAGCCTTGCAGGAGACTGCTGCGCTGCCATCCCCGTCCTCGCGGGGTTGCAGCGCGCAGGCATTGTCCCTACCCTGATCTGGTTCGACGCCCACGGCGACTTCAACACCTGGGAAACCACCCCCAGCGGCTTCCTCGGCGGGATGCCCCTCGCCATGCTCGTTGGCCGTGGCGAACAGCGTATGTGTGAAGCCGTCGGGCTCCGCTCCCTGCCCGAAAACCAGATCATTCTCACCGACGCCCGCGACCTCGATCCGGGCGAGCGAGAATCAGTTGCCGGATCGGGGATGACTCACCTGCGCGAGGTCACAGAATTGTTTACCCATCCTCTGCCGGATCGCCCAATCTGGGTCCACTTTGACACTGACGTCCTCCGCCCGGAAGACGCCCCCGCGATGAACTACCTCACCCCAGGCGGGCCGAGTGCCGACACCCTGCGGGAGGTGTTCCGCCACCTGGCCGATACCGGACGCGTGATCGCTGTCTCCGTCTCCGCCTGGAACCCGGATTTGGACGCAGATGGAAAAAGTCAAAAGGTGTGTATAGCTTTGTTGGAAACGCTATTGGGAGAAAATTAGAATTCCAGCGATTTGTGCCGCACCACGACACTTTCCACCAAGCCGATCCCCAAAAGATTGGACAGCAGACCACTCCCCCCATAACTAATAAACGGAAGCGGCAATCCCGTTACCGGAAACAAATTGAGATTCATCGCAACATTGACCGCAGTATGGAAAAAGAGAAGAGTCGCCACCCCGTAACAAATCAGCGCGCCGTAGGTATCCTGGGCCAGGCGAGCCGCCCGCAAACAGCGATAAATGACAAAGAAGAGCAAAGACAGCACGACCAACGCACCTACAAAACCAAACTCCGCAGAGAGGGCGGAAAAAATAAAATCCGTATGCCGTACTTTCAGAAAGCGCAATTGCACCTGGCTACTCTGCCCGTATCCCTGACCCAGCCAGCCTCCTGAGCCAATCGTAATCAATGCCTGGTTGACGTTATACTCATTTCCAAAACGAGCATCAGGATTAGGAAACAGAAAAGTGAGAATTCGTTCTTGCTGATAATCCGCTAAAAATGGAAATGCAATCGCAGCAACCAAAATTCCCGCAATCCCAAAGATAATCACGTACCGCAAAGGTAATCCACTCGCCCACAACAAGGAAAACCAGATCACCATTACCACAATGGAGGTGCTCAGATCGGGTTGAATGAAAATCCAAATCACCAATCCAAGCGTAGGCACCAGGCTTCGAGCGATCCAGGCCAAGTTATGAGAACGCCCTTGAGCGCGAGAAAAATAATCGGACAGCATCAAGATGATGACAATCTTTGCCAGCTCCGAGGGCTGGATGAAGAAAAGCCCCACGTTAATCCACCGCGCTGCGCCGCCAGAGACCTCGCCTCCCAAATACACGATGAGCAGCAAAAGAATGACAAACACGTACATTAACCGGCTAATCGGATTCCACAAATGATAATCCATGGCTGCAACAGCAAGCACCACCCCAAAGCCAATAACCGAGAAAATGATCTGGCGCGGGAACACCTCCAACAACGTTTCATTGCCCGCTATAGCTGACCAGATTATGGCAATGCCAAACACCGTCAGCCCTGCGACAGCGCCGAGCAGCCAAAAATCAAAGTGACGAAAGGTTTCGCGGCTCATCTCCGCATGCGCGTCTTCAGCGGAATGTCCGCAACCAGCCGTTGTTCTCGGCCTTCAGAAGTCATTTCCAGGCGCACAGCAGACGAATCCACATCCACATGACGGGAGATGACAGCGACCAGCTCATCGCGCAGGTCCTCTAAAAGACCAGGGGACAGGTCAGTGCGGTCGTGAATCAGGACAAGTTGCAGACGTTCCTTCGCGGCGTTGGCACTGCGCCGGTCTTTTCCCAGGAGGCGATCAAATAAGTCTTTCATGCTTTGCCTCCCAACATCCGAGAGAGGCGGCCTAAGAACCCATCTTTGCGATCTAAATCCATAAAGGGAACTGGATGGCCTTGTAAACGGCGTGCAATGTTGCGGAAAGCTTGTCCGGCATGGTTTTTTGGATCAAGGGCCACCGGTATTCCCCGGTTGCTGGCCATCACGACATATTCGTCTTCTGGCACAATTCCCACCAGATCAATTGCCAGCAGTTCCAGCACATCTCTTGGGGACAGCATTTCACCTCGGCGAACCATTTCGGGATTGAGCCGGTTGATCATGAGCCGGGGAGGACCCTTTTCTTCGGCTTCGATCAGGCCGATGATCCGGTCCGCGTCCCGCACGGCAGATACCTCGGGATTGGTGACGACGAGCACGATGTCTGAGGGGGCGACTGCGTTGCGGAAACCACGCTCGATCCCAGCGGGGGAGTCGATCAAAATCCAGTCATGTCCTTCGCGCAATTCACTACACAGGCGGATCATGTCACTGGGGGAGACGGAAGTTTTGTCGCGGGTTTGTGCGGCGGGGATCAGGAAGAGGGTAGGAAGTTGTTTGTGCCGGATCATCGCCTGGCGTACCCGGCAGCGCCCTTCGACGACATCAACCAGATCATAAACAATGCGGTTTTCGAGTCCCAAGATGAGATCGAGGTTTCGCAAGCCAATGTCAGCGTCAATGCAGACGACTTTCTTCCCTTCGGCAGCCAGGGCCGCGGCCAGATTGGCAGAGGCAGTCGTCTTGCCAACACCACCTTTGCCGGAAGTTATCGTGAGGACTTTTGCAGGCATAAAATTTCCTTCACCATTTAAGAATCATATCGAACACACATTCTGTTCCGGGAAATCACTCGTGGATTCATCTTTTTACGTCCCACGGTTCGGCGATGACTTGCCCGTCTCGCAGGAAGGCAATCTCCGGTTTGGGAGTTCCGGTATGTTGGGGGGGAATGGCAATTTGCCCGGCAATGCGAAGCTGGGTAGGGGAAAGCGCCAGGGCACAGACAAAGGCCTCTTCATTGCCTTCCGCGCCCGCGTGGACTACGCCGCGCAACCGTCCCCAAACAAGGATACTGCCAGAAGCCACCACTTCTGCCCCAGGATTGACGTCACCGACAATGGTAACATGTCCAGGGTATTCCAGTTTATAACCAGAACGTAATGTTCGATGGACGAGAATGCCCGGTTCTCCTTCGCGAACATTGGTATCCAATGGGCGAGCGATCCGTTCGGGGTGGGGTTTGGACAGGCGAGTGCCCAGGCCAAGCGATTGTGCAGTTGTTTCTGTGATCGGAGAGTTACTCAGAACGATTTGCAGGTTAACACCCATTTCAGATAAGGTGTCGCGTAGTTTACCCAGCTCGGCAGCATGGAGGATGTGGTTCCCTACATCGAGGGTAATGCGCGCGCCGTGGATAAAGCTGGCGCGCTGTTGCATTTGGTCAAACAAGGCGGTTTGTGCTCGAGGCCATTCGCCATCACCCACGGTAATGAGCAAACCATCACGTATACCTTTGATCCTGATATCTGGAGCCATCGCAAAACGATTATAGCATAGCGGCCAATTGCTAATGGCTGATTGTTAATTGCTAATTGTTAATGGATTGCTGATGATTAGCAATTAACCATTGAATATTGACCATTAATCATTAAGGCGCGGGGAGGGCTTTGATGCGGAAGTATGCATCGAGCACTTCTTTGACAATCGGCGCCGCGAAGCTGGCTCCCTCTGTGCCATTATAAACAAAGGCAACGACGGCAATTTCCGGGTTATCGAAGGGGGCGTAACCAACCGTCCAGGCATGAGCAGGCCACTGGCCTCGAACACAACGGTTTTTCTCACGGGCAAATTGGTCGCAGTATTCGGCGGTTCCAGTTTTGCCTGCGGCAGCAATCGTAAAGCCTTCAAACACTTCGTTTAATGTGCCTCCGGGATCGTTTGGCCCCCCGCTTCCTGGAGACTCGGTTACTGCCATCCGCATCCCTTGTTGGACGGTTTGGATTACAGAGGGATCAATCGTCTTCCAATTGCCTGTTCCCTGGCATCCCCCGGTCCCGCTGACATACTGGACAAACTCCTCTACAAGGGGATTAACCGTCAGATCCCAGTTTAGGTGGGGCGTAAACGGTTGGATGACATTGCCTTCACCATCCACAATTTCGCGCACGATGGTAGGGCGCATCATCCGCCCATCATTTGCAATGGTCGAGGCCATGACGAGCATTTGCAGGGGTGTGATAGAAATGAAACCCTGTCCAACAGAGGCCAGATAGGTGTCCCCGGTAGACCAGTTTTCTCCCTGATTGATACGTTTCCAGCGCGGGTCGGGGATCAGGCCATCGGCCTCTCCAGGAAGTTCAATGCCTGTTGGGCGTTCGTAGCCGAGAGCATGAGCATAGGCTTTTAGATTGCAAATACCCAATCCATCAGGAACTTCGTCAAAATAGCCTCCGCCGACCTTGTAAAAATAGACGTTGCTGGAGCGGGCAATAGCATTGACGAAATCCAACTGGCCGAAGCCGTCAGGCCGGTCTCCATTCCGGTTGATCCAGTCTATAAATTCCGTAGGCTCGCGATTAAAGTCACCTGCAAAGAACTTCTCTTCCAGAAAGATCACCCCAGGGGTTTTGATAATTTGATCGGTTGTGATTACTCCTTCGTTGAGTGCCCCGGTGGCCGTGACGAGTTTGAAGACAGAGCCAGGGGGGTGTTCGGCGGAAATGGCGTGGTTGAAGAGCGGCAGGCGCAGGTCGGCGATTAATTGCTCGTAGTAATACAGGGGAATGAACCGGGCAAAACGGTTGTTCTCGTAGGTGGGCAGGGAAACCATCGTCAGAATCTCACCGGTTTGGGGATTCATAGCAATGACGACGGCGTTGGTGGAGATGATTCCAACTGCCGGATCGCGATTATTCCAATCTTGGAAAGCCTGCTCTACGATTTCCGTGGTAGCATCCTGCAACCGGGTATCAATGGTTAGTTGAATGTTATACCCTGGTATGGGGTCAATGGGTGGGCTGACATCGCGCAGGATTTGACCGGCTACGTCCACTTCAACCTCGCGCAAGCCATTTCTCCCGCCCAAATCATCTTGAAATTGCACTTCGATTCCGGCGTATCCGATCTTGTCGCGGTCGGTCACGAAATCCAACTCTTCAAACTCCTGCTGGCTTTCTGCCGGGATCGGGCCGAGGAAGCCGATAATTGTCGCAGTTAACCCCCCAGTGGGGTATTCGCGCACAGACTCAACCTCAATACCCACTCCCGGCCAGTCCATGCTGTTCTCCTGGACAATCATGGCTGTCATTTCATCAATATCACATTTGATTTCAACCGGGCGGTAGGGATTAGTGGTTTCCCCATAGTTTGCAATTTGATTGATCCCATGTTCGGAGATGCAGGGGAAGAAAGGGGTATCTTGGTTTATCTCACCCAGGTTGACCGGGACATCAATTAAAGCAGAAAGTTCACGGAAGATTTCTTGAATCTCGCCATCATCGTCGGGGAGTTGGGCCGGGATGATGACAACATTATACGCGGGGGCGTTACGCGCCAGAATGACTCCGTTTCGATCATAAATATTGCCCCGCGAGGTGGGAATGTTGATTTGTTCGGTGCGGTTTACCTCCGCTTCGGCAATAAAATCTGCCGCTTGTAAAATCTGGTAGGAAAACAACCGCCAGACAAACAACAAAAATATCAGGCTGATGACGGCAAAATACATTGTAATCCGCCAGGTTTCTACTGTGTTTTTAGAGGAAGAATTTGTGCTCATTGGGGAAAAGTATATCGCATCTGGATGAGCGAGAAATAAATTTTTTCTTACGTCTCAATCTCTTCGGGGTAAAACCAGAGGGCAACTTCGCGGACAACTCCTTGAACGGGTAAGGATATCAGGAGATTGAGTAGCAAACTAGGCAAAACGATCAGGTTAAACACTTGAAGCAGATCTAAAGCCGTGCCCAAAACACGCAGCAATAAGTAGGTCAGCACTTGCAATACCAGGGTTCCGGCAAAGACTGCTGTGAACAGGGCCAATACCGGCGCACGCCACACCCTTCGTTTAAGTGCGCTTGTGATTGCGGCAATTGCCAGATACCCCAAAACTGTTACCCACATAGATATTTCGGAGACGAAACCAACTAAAACCCCAGCAACGATTGCCCATTGCCATACCACTCTGACACGCTCTTGAATCATCCAGCTTATTGTGGTCACGAGAACCAGATCAGCAGATGCCTGGAGCAAAGTGATCTTGCTGAACACTGCCGATTGGAGCATGATTGCAAAGGCAAGGATGGGGATGCTTATGAGAGTGGCCATGGGGGAACGTAGAACGTAGAATGTAAATCACGTTTTACGGTTCTGGAATCAGGGGCGCAATATCCACCGGGCGGAAGTTACGGACGACGAGCACAATCTCTAACCTGGCAAAATCCACCAAAGGTTGGACAGACGCCGTCTGAAATAGTTCAAATGACCGGCTGCGAACCCCCGTCACCTGTCCGATCAGGATATTGGGGGGAAAATTCCCGCCCAAGCCGGAAGTCAGTAACACCTCCCCATTTTCTACGCCTACATCTTGAGGGATCATCGTCAATGTCAATTCTCCGGTCAGGTTGCCTTGTAAAACAGCGCTGGCTTTGGTAGATTGCAAGGAGACATTGACGACAGAACTGGCGTCCGTAATCAATTGCACACGCGCGGCGCCAGCAATCAAGGCCGAGATTCGTCCTACCAACCCCTGTGCGGTTACAACCGGCATCCCCCGCCGGAGGCCATCATCCGAGCCGCGATTGATAATGACATACTGGAGAAACGGGCTGGGATCGCGTCCAATCACATCCGCAGCAACATAATCATAGACCGGGTTGGCACGGGCAAAATCTACCAGGGCGGACAACACATCAATTTGCTGGTTTTGCTGCTGTAATTCGATGACCGTAGCCTGCAAGCGAGAAATCTCAGCTTCCAATTCCTCGTTTCGGCGGGTTAATTCAGCAACGTCGCGGGGGGCAGTGACAAAATCCACAATCGTATTGTAGCGTTCTGACAGCCAGGTTTGCACACTCACCAGGGGGGTAACGACCACGCGGATTGCTGGAGCGAGGTAGCCACCCAAGGCCAGCGCAATCAACCCCACAGCGAGCAAAGCCAAAATAATCGTCCGCCAGGAACGGGATTGAGAGACGTTCATTTTTGAGAGGGTTTTTTAGCGCGCGCCGTCAAGGGCTTCGAGCAGGTATCCCAATTCGTTCAAACCTTGCTCGAGGACTAACCCAGCTCCACGCGCCACACAAGCTAGGGGATCATCTGCAACCCACACGCGCACGCGAAGTTCATCCGTCAAGCGCTCCGCCAATCCTTTTAAGAGCGCCCCACCACCAGCCAGACAAACGCCCGCCTCCATTAAATCCGCAATAATTTCGGGTGGGGTCTCGTCTAGCGCATCTTTAATCGTATCAATAATGGTATTGACGGAGCCTGAGATAGCTTCTCGAATTTCAACAGAAGAAACCTCGATAGCATCGGGCAACCCCGTCACGAGGTTACGACCGCGAGCGAACATAGTCAATTCTTGCGACAACGGGTAAGCAGAGCCGATTTGCATTTTGATCTGCTCGGCCATCCGTTCGCCAATCAACAGGTTGTATTTATTTCTGACGTATTGGACGATGTCCTGATCCATTTCATCCCCGGCCACGCGCAGGGAACGATCCACGACGACGCCGCCCATAGACATCACCGCAACTTCGGAAGTTCCCCCACCAATGTCTACGACCATCGTGCCTTTTACTTCGGCGATGGGCAGCCCCGCGCCAAGCGCAGCCGCTTTGGGTTCGTGGATGAGGTAAGCTTCGCGCGCCCCAGCGGACATCGCCGCATCGTAAACCGCCCGTTTTTCGACTTCCGTCACACCTGAGGGAATGCCGATTACCACCCGAGGACGGGGAATGGGCACAATGCTCTGTTCGTGGGTCTTGCCGATGAAATATTGCAGCATCGCTTCGGTGATTTCAAATTCCGAAATCACACCATCGCGCAGGGGGCGGACTGCAAGCATATCAATTGGCGTGCGGCCGACCATCTCTTTGGCCTGCGCGCCAACAGCAAGAGGCTGGCGTGTGCGTTTGTTAATCACAACCCAAGAGGGTTCATTGATTACAATCCCCTTACCGCGGACGTTTACCAATGTATTCGCTGTCCCCAAATCTATACCAATGTCAAGCGAGAAGAACCCCAACAACCAGTTCAGGGGATTGAATGCCAAGTGATTTCTCCTGGATACATATCGGCTCAAAAGCCTGCAGGCTCTACAAGCCGGGGGGTATTATACCATGCCTGATAAATTGAGACATTTGTCGTGGCAGACTTCCGAAGTCTCAAGTGCTCAGACTGGGTTCACGTGTTATACTGCCCCGCACGCCAAAAAATTGGCTTTATTTTGAACCAGGAGGTGCCCGTACGACTTATCTTTCAGGGAAGAATAGCGCAAGGCCCCATTAACAATTATCAATTGACAATTATGGTTCTACCGTTTTTAGAGTGAAATATTCGGATTTTTGGGTGTGTGGGGGGTATACACCCCCCACACACCCAAAAATCCGGTTTCTCTTCACAGGATTCCTGGTAGCGCCACAATTATTAATGGGGTGACGAGGATGAGGGTTCCCTGCCGCAAGGCAGGGCTAACCGGAATACCCCACAGGTTTACCCCTGCGGGCCGGGAAAATCGAATGATCAGCGGAAGCCCTCTGGGAGATGACGAGTACACTCGTCCGCCCCTCCCAACGTTTTTCCCTCCAGTACGAAAACCCACTCACAAAGCCATCCGGGCAACCGGGCGGACAAAAGAGATGGGAGTGGCAAAATGAAAGAGTGTAGAGAGTTGAGATTCGAGAATGGTTATGGTTACGAATCTCTAGTCACCACTCTCGAATCCCAATAAAAACTCTGGAGGAACCTCCCATGTGTGGAATAGTCGGTTATATCGGCCCGCGTGATGCCACGCCGGTCATCCTAAACGGTCTCCAACGCCTCGAGTACCGGGGCTACGATTCCGCAGGCCTCGCCGTCCTGCAAAACGGCTATATTGAAGTCCGCCGCGACGCGGGTAAACTTTCTCGCCTGACTGCGCTTGTCAACGGCAGCCCGGTCGAGGGGCACACCGGTATTGGGCACACTCGCTGGGCCACGCATGGCCAGCCGAACGCCACCAACGCCCACCCCCATATGGGCATGACTGGCGAAGTTGTCATCGTCCATAACGGCATCGTCGAAAACTACCTCGAACTCAAAGACGAACTGCTAGCCGAAGGCGCGGTCTTCAAATCCGAGACGGATACCGAAACCATCGTCCACCTGATCGAGCGCTACCTGTCCAGCGACACCGATCTCACCGAAGCATCCCGGCGTGCGCTCAACCATCTAAAAGGCGCACATGCCGTCGTTGTGATGTCCACCCGCGAGCCGGACAAAATCATCGCCGCGCGGATTGGGCACTCTGGCGGGGTCGCGCTCGGCTTTGGGCAGAACGAAATGTTCATCGCCTCGGACATCCCCGCTATTCTCGAACACACCCGGGAAGTCACCTTCCTCGAATCCCACCAGATGGCGGTCGTTACTCGCGATGGGGCGCGGGTGATGACCCTGGATGGGGAAAGCGTTCCCTATGAAATCCACAAAATCGCATGGGACCCGGTGTCTGCTGAAAAAGGCGAATACCGCCACTTCATGCAAAAAGAGATTCACGAACAAGCCCGGTCGCTCACCGACACCATCGGGGGCCGCGCCGACTTCGAGCGGGGGACGATCCACCTCCCCGAACTGAATCTCACCCCCGACCTGGCGCGCCAGATTCAGCGGCTCTACATCACTGCGTGTGGCACGGCGTCCTACGCCGCGATGGTGGGTAAAATTCTGATCGAGCGCATCACCCGCGTCCCCGCAGAAGTCGTCATCGGTTCCGAATTCCGCTACGCTGACCCTATCGTGGACAAAAACACCGCGGTTCTCGCCATCTCCCAATCCGGCGAAACGGCAGACACCTTAGCCGCGATGGATGAAGGCAAAAAGCGTGGCGCGACTCTGTGGTCCATTGTCAACGCCATCGGCTCCCAGGCGATGCGGATTGCAGACGGGTACATCCCCATGCTCACCGGGCCGGAGATTGGGGTGGCTTCGACAAAAGCGTACACTGCCCCCCTTGTGGACCAGTACATGCTTGCCGTCCTGCTCGCCGACCTGCGCGGGGTGCTGGATGCTAAAACCCGGCACAAACTGGTCAACGACATCCGCCTGATCCCCGACCTGGCCGGGCAGGTGTTGGAACGGGAAGCGCAGTACGAAGAAGTCGCCCGCGCGCTGGTGGACGTCTCCCACTGCCTGTACCTGGGGCGCGGGATCAACATGCCGACTGCCTACGAAGGCGCGCTCAAGCTCAAGGAAATCTCCTACATCCACGCGGAAGGATACCCCGCTGGAGAGATGAAACACGGCCCGATTGCGCTGATTGATCGGGACATGCCTGTTGTCGTCATCGCCACCCGCGACCAGTGGTACGAAAAGATGATCAGCCAGATCGAGCAGGCGAAGGCACGCGGTGGCCCGGTCATCGTCGTCGCCAACGACGGTGATCAAACCATCGCCCCCCTCGCCGATCACGTCCTGTGGGTTCCCGAAACCCCGTGGATGCTCAGCCCGGTGACCAATGTCATCCCGCTCCAAATCCTGGCCTACCACATCGCTGCGTTGCGGGGGTTGGATGTAGACCAGCCGAGGAATCTGGCGAAGAGTGTGACGGTGGAGTAAGAATCAAGTGCCCCTCACTTTGAAAGTGAGGGGCACTTTTTGTTCATCGTGCTGGTGATTTTAGAAGATTGTCTGCCAGATCATTAAAAAACAATATCGCAAAAACAGATAATAAAATCGCACCAGCCCCGATCCATTGAATCAGGGTAAGTCGTTCTCCGAGAAAGAGATACGCGCCTCCAATCCCAAAAACAGGAATCAGATTGATAAATACGCCCACCATACTTGCACGCATCCGCGCTAGTCCCTGCAAATAGAACCAAAAAGCCAGCGCATAATACACCACACCGGATGTTCCAGCCCAAAACCAGTTAGACGCACCAAGTTCGCCCAAGTTTATCAACCCGCCTATATTCCATTCAAAAGGGATGAGCATCAACGCCCATATCAATGCGACTGTTTGTTGAAGGGTAACAGCGACCAGAGGATCAAAATCCTGCCCCACCTGGCGGGTTAAAACCGTATAAAACGCACAGCACAAAACCCCACCCAAAATCAGCAGATTACCCGACAAATTCCCCGCCGCCCAATCCCCTGTTACAAGGCCGCTGATCAAAACTACGCCCAAAATCGCCACCAGAGACAGCAGGAACAATTTGCGCGTAAGCTTTTCCCGCAGAATCCACCAGGCCAGGAGAAGGATCAAGACCGGCTCACTCGCCCACAGCAGCGTGGACATGCTGGCCGTTGTCGTCGTCAATCCAACAAGACTCAGGGTGTAAGAAATCCCGGGATTGAGCAAGCCCAGCCAACCCACTTTCAACCACCGGTTCTTTTCCGGGAGTTGTCTCTCTTTGAAAAAGACCAGAGACCAAAGCAGGCTCACGCTCACGATCAGTTGAATCGTAAGCAGGGTGATAGGGGCAATAGATGTCAGAATGTGTTTGGTGATGACTGTGGCAAGCCCCCAGCAGGCAGACGCGGCAACTAAATGAGTGGTCGCGCGAAGATCAAAATTTGAATGGTTCATGAGGATACTCCAGCGTAGGGTTAAGAAAAGATGTAGAAGACGAACAGCAGAGCAAGATTCTCTTGCACGCGCCTTCATCATCACACCTTTCGTAGCCCGGTAACCGGAGCAGCCTGAACATGGTTATTTTCTCTCGCTTTCTGATTAGGAGGGGATTATATCAGCCCATACCTATAATAGCAGGATGTGAAGAAGTATTTGAGGTTCTTTGGGAATCGGCGGGGAGG
>DATDOR010000260.1:0-11923 GCA_035293165.1 Anaerolineales bacterium
GAAGGAGCCGGTTCCGGTTGCCTGGACACACTTCGCGCGCAGGTCGCGGAGGAGGATCGCGATGAGTTCCTCGACCGTGTAATATTTGCCCATCACTTCCGTACCCTCATAAGCCGGGTTACGGAGCGCGGTTTTAATGGATTGGATCAGGCGTCCTTCGGCGGCGGTATCCACCTGGACGAACAGGTCATCCCAATAGATGATGGGACCACTGCCCCCACCGCCGACGACCATCTGGATTTCGCCCATGTGGCGGGTTTCCCAGTAGACGGGGCGGCCGGTTTCGAGCGTCTGGGACTGGTGCACCGCTTCCGTCCCGGTGTAGTGGTGGTGGGCGCGGTTGACGAAGATGAAGGAACGAAGCATCCGGGGATTGATGCTGCCGGGGTCTAGCTCAAAAAGCTGGATTTCGCCGTCCTGGTAGAGGGCGATAGATGAGTTGGAGGTGCCGAAATCGAGGCCGACGTACATGGGGGTAAGGGAATAGAAATCGCCGCTTAGGACAGGTCTTTAATCTCCAATTTTGACACCCAAAGCATTTGGTGATACCGGTACACCCTCAAAATTCTCAAAAGTCAAATCCCGAAAAGGCAGTGCGAGGGAACGTTTTGCGGTCTCAAACAGGTATGCGTAACTCTCCACGATCCGGGATTCCCAATCCAACCCCAGGTGGGCAGTGGCGAGCTGGATTGCCCCAGCGTCCGGCCCCTCGATCTCGGTGAAGGTGCCGAGGGGAGTTTCGTCTACGACGATCTCGACGTTATCCAAATGGTAAGTCGAGCGGTATTTCTCGTAAATAAAACTGATTTCATAGCTCAACGCCTCCAACATCGCCCTGGCGGCCTCAAAATCATCTACCCCAAACTCGATTTCTTGCCGGGCGCGCACCCCGCCGGATATTTTTCCCGGCCCCTTGTACGTCACTCGCACCCTGGCATCCTGTCGCAGACGAAGAACCTGAAACGAACGGGTCAAAGCCCGGTCAGGTGTATCGAAACGCAGGTTGTATTCATGGGTGCGTTCAGATTCTAATTTTGCCCCTAAATTGTCTAATCGTGAAATAAATACCTCCGGCTTAGACAGCAAAAATTTCACTTCGAGTTCTTTGGACATCTACCTTTGTACCTCTCTACTCTGTATACCTGTGTCCTATCCTATCCCTTATTCTACACTCAACAACACCTGCTTCTGCTCCACACTGGCCCCGGGTGCCACACGAATATTTCTGACCGTTCCCGCCCTGGGCGATTTCAATTCGTTTTGCATCTTCATCGACTCCAGAATCAACAAGACATCCCCCTTGTTAATCTCCTGCCCCTCACTGACAGGGATTACGACGACCAGACCCGGCATGGGAGCCTTCAATTGAAATTCCATGTGCTCCGAAGCCAAACTCCGTAAGGCAGCCCGCAGACGCCGCTCGCGTTCATCTTCCACGCGCGCATCGTATAGATTCCCATGCATCATCACTTGCCACTCGTCGTCGCTGGACGAAACAAAAGCTTCATAGGAATAGCCGTTGACGATGAGGGAGTAGATCGGCTGGCCGCTGACGGACAGATAATCCACTTCTAACTGTGTGCCGTCCACAATAATCCGGTTTTCATCAAGAATTTCGATCTGATACTCACGGTCGTTGATAGTGACTACGTATTTCATGGTCTCATACCTTATCGGCATAAAATGGTTACATGCAGCATGTTTTACGCTTTATGTTCTACCGGTGCATCCTCTCCCAACGTCCGACCCATTTCCAGTTGCTGGTATCGCGTTCATTGCGTTGGACGATTTGGGCAGCGGCCTGAGTTTGGTTGTGAGCG
This sequence comes from Anaerolineales bacterium, assembly GCA_035293165.1. GTDB lineage: Bacteria > Chloroflexota > Anaerolineae > Anaerolineales > JABWBV01 > JABWBV01. The sequence continues at coordinate 1,821 of DATDOR010000260.1, forward strand.
ACAATCGCGGCCAGGATAGCGGCGATTTCCGGGTGGGTGACTTTGCCTTCTTCCGCTTCCTCCATAGAAAATCGTTCTTCGACAAATTTCGTGTCAAATTGTCCCGCCATAAACCGGTGCTGGTCGAGCAAATGCTGGTGGAAGGGGATATTCGTTTTTACACCGAGAATCCGGTACTCTTCCAACGCGCGGCGCATCCGTAATATGGCCTCAGCGCGCGTTTCTCCCCAAACAATGAGTTTGGAGATCATTGAGTCGTAGTAAGGGGTGATCTCAAAGCCTGGGTAAACGCCCGTGTCCACGCGCACGCCCGGTCCAGTTGGGAGTAAGCTAAGTTCAATTTTTCCCGTAGAGGGAAGAAAATTATTGTATGGGTCTTCGGCGTTGATGCGACATTCGATTGCCCAGCCCTTGAGTTTGATGTCATCTTGTACATATCGCAACTGCCGCCCACGTGCAATGCGGATTTGTTCTTTCACGATATCAAGGCCCGTGATTAACTCCGTGATGGGATGTTCGACTTGTAAGCGGGTATTCATTTCAAGGAAAAAATAATTCCCATCTTTATCCACAATAAATTCAATCGTCCCGGCATTATTGTAATTGACCGATTGGGCAGCTTTCACAGCCACTTCACCCATTTGGCGGCGGAACTCTTCGTTGTGGTAAATGAACGGCGAAGGGGCTTCTTCCAATAGTTTTTGATGCCGCCGCTGGATGGAACATTCACGCTCACCCAGGTGGATCATGTTACCTTGCTCATCGGCAAGGATCTGGAACTCAATATGCCGCGCATTTTCAATCATCTTCTCAAGATATACATTGCCATCGCCGAATGACGCTTCGGCCTCGCGGCGAGCAGATTGTAGAAGAACCGGCATCTCTTCCAACGAATGTACGGCGCGCATTCCCTTGCCGCCGCCCCCTGCAGTGGCCTTGATTAAGAGCGGGAACCCGATATCCGGAGCCAGACGCAACAGTTCATCGTTGGGCAGTTCTTCGTCTGCCATCGTGCCGGGAACCACCGGAACCCCAGCGGAGTTGACCATTTTCCTGGCGATCATCTTATCCCCCATCCTGGCAATCGCATCCGGGCGGGGGCCAATGAACGTAATCTCCTCATCCGCACACGCCAGGGCAAAGTCTTCCCGCTCGGCCAGGAAGCCATACCCCGGATGAACGGCATCCGCCCCCGAACGTTTCGCAACCTCGATAAGCTTATCAATGCGGAGATATGATTCCCGCGCGAGCGGAGGGCCGATCAAAAATGCTTCGTCAGCGTAGCGGACATGCAGCGCTTGCCGGTCAGCTTCGGAGTAGACAGCTACTGTTTGCAACCCCATTTCCCGGCAGGCTCGAATAATGCGGACGGCGATTTCGCCGCGGTTGGCGATGAGAACTTTGTTGAACATAGATATTGTTTCGTATTCAGTATTTTATAGTGACTACTCAGCCAGAAAAGGAATATCCCGAAAAAAAGGTGTGCGTGGGGGCGTACACCCCCACGCACACCTTTTTTTCGGGGGACTTTCACTCTAAGCCTGAGTACATTTTATGTTCCGTAACTTGCAATCTACGCAATGCGGAGTATACAATACGCACTAAAGCGGAATATTCCCATGCTTCTTGGCCGGGTTCATATCCCGTTTGTTTGCGAGCATTTCGAAGGCGTTGATCAAACGCGGGCGGGTGTCGCGGGGTTCGATCACGTCGTCAATGTACCCACGCGAGGCAGCAACATAGGGATTGGCAAACTTTTCGCGGTATTCACCGACCAGTTCAGCTTTTCTCGCGACCGGGTCGGCGGCCTCTTCCAGTTCTTTACGGAAGATGATGTTGACCGCTCCGTCCGGCCCCATGACGGCGATCTCGGCGGTAGGCCACGCGAGGTTCACGTCCCCACGAATATGTTTGCTGCTCATCACGCAGTACGCGCCCCCGTATGCCTTCCGGGTGATGACCGTCAATTTGGGGACGGTCGCTTCGCAATAGGCGTACAGCAGTTTGGCTCCGGAGCGGATAATCCCACCATGCTCCTGCACGGTTCCGGGCAAAAAACCGGGAACGTCTTCAAAGGTGAGAATGGGGATGTTGAAAGAGTCGCAAAAGCGAATGAACCGGGCTGCCTTTTCCGAGGCGTTGATGTCCAGCACCCCTGCCAGCACCATCGGCTGGTTGGCGATGATGCCGATGCTGTGCCCGCCCAGCCGGGCGAACCCGACGACAATGTTCATCGCATAGCTCTCGTGAATTTCGTAGAATTCGCCGTTGTCTACGATCATCTTAATCGCGTCTTTGATGTCATAAGGCTTGCTGGGATCATCTGGAACGATCTCATCAAGGGCGGCATCGCGGCGAAGAGGGCTGTCTTCGGTGGACTGGAAGAGCGGGTCTTCCATATTGTTTTGGGGAAGAAAAGAAAGCAATTTCCGCACCATGTAAAGGGCATCCGAATCGCTTGGAGAGACGACATGGCATACCCCGGAGGTTTCAGAATGGACACTCGCGCCTCCCAAATCTTCAAACGAGACGTCCTCATGGGTAACGGTTTTTACAACCTCAGGCCCGGTGACGAACATGTAGGAAGAGTTCTGTACCATGAAGATGAAATCAGTTAACGCAGGTGAATAAACTGCGCCCCCGGCGCATGGCCCCATGATCACGCTAATCTGCGGGATCACGCCCGAGGCGAGCGTATTCCGCAGGAAGATGTCAGCGTACCCGCCTAGCGACACGACTCCCTCCTGAATCCGCGCCCCGCCGGAGTCATTTAACCCAATTATCGGCGCGCCGTTTTTGAGCGCCATGTCCATAATTTTGACAATTTTTTCGGCATGGACTTCCCCCAGGCTGCCCCCCATCACGGTGAAGTCTTGGGAAAAGACATACACAAGACGGCCATCAATGGTTCCCCAACCGGTGACGACGCTGTCACTCATATATTTTCGTTGATCAAGCCCAAAGTCATTCGTGCGGTGGGTGGTGAAGGCGTCAATTTCGCGAAATGAGCCGCGATCCACGAGCAGGTCTATCCGCTCGCGGGCGGTCAAGCGGCCAAGTTTGTGCTGGCGTTCGATGCGCTCCGGCCCCCCGCCGAGGCTGGACTGGTAGCGAAGCTCCTGAAGTTGTTGAATTTTAGGGTTTGTGGGATTGGTCATGTACCTCTCCAAAGTGGCGGTTGAATTTCAGAAATAAAGATGAGCGAGTTGTGATGTTCGGGATCTTAAGAACCGAAAAAGCATTTGGCTCGTTTCCTGAAAAGCACCCAAGACATGCCTAGCAATATCAAAATCGTGACTCCGATTGCAAATGGTGTATTGACCAGCCCGGTTTCAGAGCGGATAAAAAAAATCCGGTCGAGCCAAAAATATATTAACACAACAATGATATAGCCTGTTGTGAAACGCGGTGCCCAGGACAATCCTCTCCATACGCCCCAACCGATAGGCAGGCCAGCCAAACCAAAGATCAGTCCAGTCACGACCATGTAAAGCGGGGAAATGCTCAGCGATAAACTCATCAAATCATTCCATAAGTTAATCGCGTGTCCCAACCGTACGAATCCAACCGCTGCGAGGGTTAAAACACCAATTGCCAGGAGCGTTACGGAGAACGGACGTTTGGGACGGGTGTCCCCGGCTGATGCAACGTGGCTTTCAGATGGGAGGGATAAGGTTTCTTCTTTCATGGAATAGAAAGGGTGATTTTACCCAACTGCTCTCCTTTTTCCAACCTTTCATGGGCGGCGCGAACTTCGGTCATGGGATATGTCTTGTCAATCACCGCGTGGAGTTTTCCTGAAAAAATCATCCCCATCACATCGGCGAAATCTTTTTTCGTTCCCATTGTCGAACCGATGAGACTTAGGTGTTTGCCAAATAGGTACCGGTTATCAATCTCGAACTTCGGGCCACCCGTGTTGCCAACGGTGAGGATGCGCCCGCCTTTGCTCGCAGCTCGGAAACTAAGAGGATACGTTGTACCGACATTATCCACAATTACATCCACGCCGTTTTTGTTGGTCAATTTAAAAATGGCGCGAGACCAGTCTTCGTCTTGGGTGCGGTCAATCAGGTAGTCCGCACCCAGGGATTCTGCCAGGGCAAGTTTTTCCTTGCCTGCCCCAACGACGTAGACCGTTGCTCCAACCAGCTTTGCAATCTGGATGCTGGCGGTGTTCACCCCACCCGATGCGCCGACGATCAGCACACTTTCTCCGGGGCGCAGGTTGGCGCGGGTGATGAGGGAATGCCAGGCAGTATGGAAGACAAGCGAAGCCGCTGCTGCTGCGTGGAAGTCGAATCCTTCTGGGAGGGGGAGCAGGTTCGCGGCGGGGACGGCGACGAATTCGGCGTCCGTGCCGGGGATGGTTTCGCCGAGCAGGTGCCATTTCCGGCACAAGTTATCCTGCCCGGCCAGACAGAAGTCACATTCTCCGCAGCTGATATTGTTGTTGATGGCGACGCGTTGCCCGATTTCCCAGCCGGTAACGCCATCCCCCAGTGCTGCTACTTCACCTGCCCCATCTGAGCCAGGGATGTGTGGATATTTCAGCTTGATGCCCGGCCAGCCGTTGCGTGTCCAGATGTCCACGCGGTTGAGGGCGGCCGCGCGCAGGCGTACCAGAACCTCTCCCCGCGCGGGTTGGGGATCAGGGTAATCGGCGTATTCCAAAACTTCGGGACCGCCGTGTTGGTGGTAGAGGATGGCTTTCATAATACTCCTGAGTTATAGGGAGCCCAGATTTTGGGGTGTGAGTGGGGTGTACACCCCACTCACACCCCAAAATCTGGCAATAACCTCGGCAAATCCCAAAGAGCTAATTTTTTTAGCGTAGCCGGATTTCCCAGAGGTGAACATGTCCCGGTTCACTTTGATGCAGGTCTTTAATTTCGACACGGATGACAAGCGCAGGAACGGCTTCGCCGAACTCCATGACCACATTGGGAGACTCCAGGAATCCTTCCAACTCTTGGTTAAAAACGACCGGTTCGGCGCCAAATTCTGGAAATAGCTGCACGGTTATCTGGACCTTTGTTGCGCCGATGATAAGTTCCAGCCCATTGACTTGCCGCGTTTCAGGCAGGAAAAATTCAACGACTAACGGGTTGGCTTCTGCTGTACGAATGACCGTTTCGTCGTTCCCATCAAACACGTTGGAGATATCGCCAATATCCAATTTTGAATACCGCACCGGGATGGGATACCCCTCGAAGTAAGTGCTTCCGTCTAACAAAACCCGCCGCGCCTCGGCCTCTTCGGCGAATATCTCATCTACGTTGGACACATATTCTGCGTGGGCAAACAAATATGCCGGATGCCCATTCGGGTCGTAAATGGTTCGTTCTACATGGAGATTGAATTTCCTGCTTTCGCCAGCCTCGAGATATTCTCTGAATGACATAACGAACAAGACATTCGGGTCTAACGCACGAAGTTCTAAGCTATAGCGCTGTAAACTCTCCAGCGTCACAGGCAGCGGATCACCTAAGAAGAAGCGCGCCAGTTCGACCACCCCGTTTGCCCAGTCAGGGGATAGATGAATGCTCGTTTCTGGTTGGGTTTGCAACACAGCCTCGATTTCAGAAAAAACCTGCCGTGCGCCATATTGCATTCCACTCATGCCATAATCGGTATGCCAAATCGGGCCATTGATCAGCGCATCGGCGGACTGGACAATACACCCAACGGCCAATATTCCAAAAACGCTCCATGCCAGATTTTGCGGGGAAAACTTTTTCCCTTTCCTTTGCAAGTATGCCTGCCCCCACGCGATCCCTTTATCGAACCCTAACCCGGTCAATAGAGTTGCGGGGATCACGAAAAACAAGACCCGTGTCACCCCCAGACCGGCTACCGCTGCCCCGGCCGGGGATGCTGCCAACCCAATCAAAAGCGCCCGCCATACAGGGGAGTGGGGCGATGCCCTTACCGATTTCAGCGCCTCCACCAGCCCGATCAGCGCGAATGGTAACATAATCCATAAAATATTTCCGTAACCATTCATGGTGTGACGCGGAATATCTACGTTGTTTGGAAAATACCAGTAGAGTGGACTCAAACCGGTAATGTATTCCTTAAGAAATCGTTGAAACTTTTCCAGGGAAGTGTAATTTCCAACCAGGTACGAACTCGATTCCCGCAAATTTTCCTCAAAAGCTCCCGGATGGGTCAACTGAAAGCGCACATAAGGCACGGCAAACAATAACAACAACGCCACCCCCCGCATCCCGACCTGCCGGTTTTCCCAATGGTATTGGAGGTCAGACAATATCAGCCCAACTCCAGTCATCACCATGACCAACTGCCCTGGCGCATAGCTGTAAAAGGTCAGCGCACCGAAGATTACCGCGTGGTACAGGTAGCGCGGCGCGCGAGTCCGGTAAAGAAAATAAAAATACAGAAATGCCGCATAAAACGAACTTGCCACAGCCGTCTCAAACCCCGTTCGAGAATGGAGAAACCACGCGGGGACTAATGACAATAACAGCGGCCCCACCCACCAGTTGGGGCGTTCAAACACTTGCTTCATCATTAACCCGATCCCCGCTGCTGCCAGTAAGGTAACGAGAACGGTTGTCCCTCGCACCACCTGCACCGATTTACCAAAAATCAAAAATGGAATGATGTTCAGGTATACGGTTGCACCCAGGCTGAATTTTCGTCCGTTGCGGAAGTAGGTTGGGAGCAACGTATCCCCTTCTGAGACAAAATTGTCACGCAACAGGTCCGAGGCGTAGACAGTCGGGAGGGCTTCGTCGGAAAAGAAATAGATCGGGTAATCAGACAGGCCGATCAAGCGGACAACAAGATAGATCACTAACCCCATCACGAAGAGAATGTTCGGCAGGGTCCAACCATACGCTTGAATTTTTTGGCGGGTTCTTTCAAGCAACGATCCGGTTTTTTCCCTCAACGCTTGTGCATCCATGATACGATGTATCTCTGGCTTGCTTCCCTTTTTCATTTGGAGTGGGGCGGCAGAATCGCGAAACACAATGGTTTCCTCGTACTCGTTTTTGCCAGTCGGCGCGCTCAGAGTAACGGTTGCAGTTTGTCCGGGCCGCCCGGATTCATCTAACAGTTCCACCGTCACCTGAACGCGTGTTCCCTCCCGTAGCCGGAGCGTCATTTTTACCGGGTCAGCGGGTTCGTTGGAGAGGGGAGTAGATGGTTCGGTTTCCAAGTAAATTTTTTACCGCAGCCGGATTTCCCAAATGTGGACATGCCCGAATTCAGGATTCTCCAATAATAACACTTCCAATCGAATGGATCGCGCCGAAATGGTTTGCCCGAATTCGATGACAGCGATGGGAGTGTCAATCGCGGTTTGGATGTCTTGTGAGAATTCAACCGGTTCAGCACCGTCTTCAGGAAAAATCTGGATAGTCAGGCGAATCTTAGAGGCTCCCACATTGACCGACACACCGCGAACATCGCGCGGGGCAGGCAGGGTTAACTCGATGATGGCAGGGTTGATGCGGTTTGTACGGATCAGCGTATCGTCCTGGCCATCGAAGGCATTCTGGATCGGTCCCATGTCGAGGAGGGGATAGCGTACTGAAACGGTGGTTCCGCCAAACTGGATGTTTCCTTCCAGGAGCTTGCGGCGGGCTGCTTCCTCCTGACTAAAAATCGTATCAATGTTATCGGCGTAGGCCATGCGGACGAAATAAAAACCGGGTTCCCCATTCGGATAGGGGATGGTTTTTTCAACCTGAATAGACTTGAATTTTTCGGTAGCGAGCGCTCTTTCATATTCCTCCGGGGTGAGGACCAAAACGTAATAAGGGGGCAGATCCCGCTTTTCGAGGATAAAAGAATCGACACTTGCCATTTCAACCGCAAAGGGATCATCCAGGAAAAAAAGCGCCAGGAAATCCGAACCATTGGCCCAATCGGTGGATAGGACGATATGGACATTGTTGTATGTGTCCAGGTAATGGTTGATTTCGCCTAAAACTTGTTGCGCGCCATACTGCATTCCACCAAAGCCATATTCCTGATACCAAAAAGGGCCATTTACGAGTGCATCCCGTGTCAGGAATAAAATGCCCCCAGCCAGGATGGTAAATGCTCCGGTCGCCAGTAGCCATTCCGAAATCCATTTTTCCAGCCAACGCACGGTGGCAATTACCCCGACCGCGGTCAAGATGGTGATAGGGAGGACGAAAGTCAAGACGCGGGTGATGCCCACCTGGGCGAGTGTACCCGGCAGTGGGGCGACGAGGAGGGCGATCCAGATCATGCGGTAGGTAAGCTGGATGTTTGCCAGGTTTTCTACATTATGAGCAGATTTTTTACGAAGTTGAAGGATAGAGCGTAAAGAAATCCACACCCCCAGCAATGCAAAAGGCAATGTGATGGATAGGATGTTACCGTATGATCCCATTTGGTGGCGGGGAAGGTCTTGTCCATTGGGAAAATACCAGTAACCGGGGGATAGGCCATAGAAATAGAGAGAGATAAAATGGGTTATCTTTTCTGTAAGTGGAATGGAGGTAAGCCAGTACGAACCCAGGTCACGCAAGTGATCTTCGATGGGGGCGAAAACGGTCAGCCGGAAACGGAGATAGGGCAGGGCAAGGATAGCGAGGAATACAAGCCCGCGAATACCCGTTTGCCAGTGTTTCAGGTGATAACGCCAATCGGCCAGGAGCAGGATTAGCCCAAAGGCAACGATGACGAGTTGTGCCGGATTGTAGGCGTAAAACGTCAGTGCGCCGAACACCATTGCAGGGTATAGCGACTTCGGGTTTTCCAGGCGGTAGCGCAGATAATAGTAGAGAAACCCGGCAAGCATCGAAACCGATAAAACCGTCTCGAACGCGGTACGTGAGTGTAAAAACCACGCAGGGACCAGGGACAATAGCAGGGTGGCAGACCACCAATAGGGCAGTTTGAGAAAATCCCGCACGATGAGGGCGACGGCAGCCGCGGGGATCAGGGTGAATAAAATCGAGACGCCGCGCGTTACCAGGGTAGATTTGCCAAACAATAATGTGGGCAGGATTTGGATGTAGACGGAAAGGCTGAGGTTGTACTTAGTGCCGTTTTTAAAATAGGTGGGAAGAAAAGTCTCCCCCTCAAAAATCCCCTTGTCATGAAGCAATTCCGAGGCGTAAACAGTATGGATCGCTTCGTCACCGTGGAAATAAAAAGGGTATTGTGAAAGACCGGTGAAGCGTGTGGCGAGGTAGAGGAAGAGAGCGAGGGAGAACAGGATCACGCCTGGCCGGGCGCGCCACGCCGAGCGGAGGGCAGAGACCGCGCGGGGAATCCCCTCCACCGTGCGAGCGGGAAGAGGGAGCGCGCGGGAGGCTGCCTCAACCGGTTGCAGGAGCATAATTCTCGGCGTGATTCCAATTCCCTGGTTGGGATCCCGGTTTGCTTCACCCAACTGCACTTTTACTCTCATTTGAATATGCAGGGGAGGAGGAGGTTTTACGGGCGTCCTGTGTTCTTGTCGTTTACGCCAAATGAGAATCAACGCGACATCCAGTCCCACCGCGAGAAGTGCGATTGCCAGGACAGTAATGAACGAATTGGACATCCAGAGGCTTTACCATTCTCCTTCATAAATCGTGTACAAAACATGATTATCGGCCGCGAGTTCTTCATACACCGTTCCACCGGGATAGCTGGTTTGAACTTCGGCAAGGATGGCCTGGTACTCTGGAAGGAAGACAAAGATGCGGAGCGTTCCGGGAGCAGCGTTGGGTAATGATGTATTCCAGGGAAGTGATACATCAAACCCGTCAACCTGAGCGGCGAGATAAGGCACGCTTAAATGGGAGTGAAACCCCATCCGCGGCGCCCCGAAGAAGTACACTTGTGTCCCGGCAGGTTGTGTTTCCAGGTAATGCGCCAACCGGTTTGCGACCAGATCGTTGCCCAGTGTTTCTGCAGTACGGGGGGAGTAATCCCAGAAGTAAAATCGGAGATCGTCGGCAGTCAGCCCAAGTACGACGATCAACGCCAGGATGCTAAAAGTAACGGCAGCTTTGGGCATCAGTTCGGTCAATGCTGTGGTGAGTTCATGTATGCCAAACCCCACGAGGGTGGCGACTGCTGGCGCGGCTGCCACGTATCGTTGTGCAGTC
>DATDOR010000261.1:0-9385 GCA_035293165.1 Anaerolineales bacterium
GGGATGTTTCTTGACGATCCTCAGGTTTAATCAGCAGTTCCTCTTCCTTAGCCCCTTGTTTTGCAGCCAGACTTTCCAACCATGCCATTGCGTCATCTTCTAACCCAAAATCGGCCTCTGCATCTTTGCCAAGATCTTCCATGGCAAAGGATGCTGGCACTTCGTCAGCCTCTGATTGGGGTTCGGGTTCTTCAATTTGAAAAAGCTCACCTGTTTCGGGGATTTCCTGCCCCAAATCCTGAAGCCAATCGGGGACATCGGGCGCGGGAAGAGCCGCTTCTTCTTCAACATCGCCCTGTTCCATGGAAGATAGCCAATCTGTAACGCCTGAGGAGTCTTGCTCTTCACCTATTTCGCCCAGCCAGTCTACATCGGAAGAAGCCACTTCTTCCTGTTGACTTTCGCCAAAAAGTTCATCCAGTGCAGGTTCACCAGAGTCTGATTCAACACGCTCTTCAGAAAGCCCGTCAGTAGTATCCTGTTGTTCTTTTTGTCCCATGATTGTTGAACTAACTACCTCATCACTCATCTCTTGCAACCAGTCGGGGACGATACTTTCTTCCATATCATCCATAGAGATATCTGATGTTGGGACCATATCACCACGATCGGCTAACCAATCCGGGACATCAACATCTCCCTCGCTCACAGGGGATGGAGGAGGTCCTCCCATTTCTTTTAACCACTCTGGAAGATCCTCGCTCGGTGTTGGGGAGGCTGATTCATCGGAATCTCCCATCAAAGGGGGAAGGTTTGAATTCGAGTCGGAGACGCGCGAAGGGGCCGTTTCAGATGAACTGGAATCTTGGAGCCATTCTGGAAAATCATCGCGGGTACGCTCACCATCCTGCTCTGGTACATCACCTGGAGCCATGGCTTGAAGCCAGTCAGGAATACTCGCTTTCGCAATTTCACCTTCCCCCGTTTCGACTTCTTCGTCATCAAATAGGGGCGGAGGGGGTCCTTCAGGTGTGTCAGGGTCACGTGGGGCCCAGCCTGCGTCTTTCATCCAATCGGGAATGTTGTCATTTTCTTCTTCTTGCATGGTCATATCCTCAGGTTGAATATTTTCAAAGGATCTGTCTGTTGTTTGTGAAGTTTTCAAATCGTAGCCGCTATCAGGAATGGGGCTGGCGAATGCTGCCAGGTTGTCATCAAAAGAAATTTCTCCGAAACTGCTATCTCCTTGTTTGCCTGAAGGAGAAGGGGTGAGCCATTCAGGCAATTCATCCCCAGCAGGAGTGTTGCTAATATCAACACCAATGGAAGTAGCCCAGGCTGGCTGAGAGATCAACCCCCCCTTTGTTGCTTCCCAATCCAAGGCTTCAATAACGGTTACCCCGGATGGAACAGCATCCAGTGTTGGGTATTGGGCTGAGATGTGTTTATAGTAAGGATCTAATTCCTGAATCCGTACCCGGTACGTTCCGGCTTCATCAGTACGTTGTGAATGGGTAAGAATGTCAACCAAAACCTGGTTGGCTGGCAAACAGTAAGGAAGTTTTGCGACCAACTGGCTTGCGGTTTTGGCTGCATTGGCTAGTTGTTTATCCGCGCGATACATTTTTGCCAGGAGGGCCTGCAAATCCAAGCGGTTAGGGTCGGTTGTTAAGGCGGCACGCAGTTCGGCAATAGCTTGCGAATACAAATGCCCATGGGCATACATGTGCGCCAGCGCGCCTCGTGTTAGGCGAATTTTAGGAGGTTCTTGCCCATCCCGATTTCCATATAGCCTGCGAAGTTCGTCCTGAATAGCAATGTTAGAAGATTGCACTTCGAAGGCGCGTTCCATATGCCAAATGGCCGCGTCGAGATTACCCTCATCTTCTCGGATGATGCTCATACCTATATGAGAAACAAAATCGTCGGGTATCGAGGATAATACGCGTTGGAATATATCCGCAGCATCTCCAAGTTGTCTGCTTTCCAAAAAGGCTTTACCCAACTGGCGATAGGTTTCAATATGTTTTGGAAAGTGTTTGAGAATATGACGGCAATGGGCAATCGCTTCATCGGTGTGCCCTCTTTCGACCATATTTTCAATTTCGCGGCAATAATCGCGTAGGGGGATGGTTGCCATTAAATGTTACTCCAAAACGAATTCATAGGTCATTCTTAATCTTACCTTACTTTATCCAAACAAATCAACTGATTTTATCAACGATTCTTTTCCCCATATCAACCGCGATTTTTTGGCTCTTTGGGATTTGCCATGGTTAATGCCAGATTTTGGGGTGTGAGTGGGGTACACCCCACTCACACCCCAAAATCTGGAGACCTCCCCATCGATTCCTAAAGAACCGATTTTTTATCTATATTATAACGAATTGCAGATCGATTGAAAAGTTGCCATTGACTTGCAGTCGGGAAACGAATAACCGGGTCTACCGTAATTAACGGGGTGGGAGTATTTCCCGCTTAAAACGGAAGAGCCTTAAAACAAAACCCGCAGAGGATCTGCGGGTTCTATGGATGGATTTGATAAAGCTGATTATGATTAAGCTGAAGTATCGCTAATCGCCGGGGTTGGCTTTTTACTCTGCCGAATTGCCCAAACTAAAACGCTGACCAATGCCAGTACGATAACCCATCCTACCAGATCAAGGGTTTTGTAGGTCACGACAATGGGCGCCACGATTAATGCTACAAGGTTGACAACTTTAATCATCGGATTGAGAGCAGGGCCTGCGGTATCTTTAAAGGGGTCTCCAACTGTGTCCCCAACAACCGCCGCTTTATGACGTTCAGACCCTTTACCGAGATTCTTGTCCGGATCCCTGGGTTCATCTTCAATTGCTTTTTTAGCATTATCCCAGGCGCCACCTGCATTGTTCATAAACACAGCCAATAGCTGTCCGGAAAGGATAATCCCGGCCAGGAAGCCGCCAAGCGCTTCAACCTGGAGAACCAATCCAACGATAATCGGGGTGAGAACGCCAATTAAAGCCAGGGGAACCAATTCTTTCTGCGCTGCACTGGTGGAAATACGGACGGCCTGACCATAGTCCGGTTTTACTTTGCCTTCCAACACGCCCAGGCGAAACTGGCGGCGTACTTCCACAATAATAAGCGAGGCTGCGCGGCTCACTGCCTGAATGGCGAATGAGGAGAACAGCCAGGGAACGGCACCGCCAATCAGCATCCCGACAAATACTTGGGGAACGGAAATCCGAATACCATTCGCCAATGCGGTGGGATCAACACGGCTGACATCGGTAATGAACGAACCGAACAAAGACACGGCGGCGATGACTGCTGAGCCAATAGCAACTCCTTTGGTGATGGCTTTCGTCGTATTGCCTACCGCATCCAGATTGGCCATGATCTGTTGGGCATTTTTGGTTTCCTCATCATGCATGTTGTTCCAGGCCATTTCGCCAATCCCAGCTGCGTTATCAGAGATAGGCCCAAAGGAGTCCATCGCAACGTTGTTGCCGGTCAGGGTTAGCATACCAATCCCTGTCATGGCGACGCCATAAAGAATGTAGGTGAATTGGGTAAACGAATCGGTGGAGATATCTCCATAAATGACGATTGAACCAAAAATGGCGGCTGCGATGACGATAATTGCCCATACGGATGATTCATACCCCACAGAAATACCAGAAAGAATCAATGTAGCTGAACCCGTGTCAGATGCCTTTTTTATTTCATGAACGGGTGCGGCATGTGTACCAGTGAAGTATTCGGTCAGGCGATCAATCAGGATTGCAAGGAAAACACCAATAGCTGTGGCTACGAACGGCCGCCACCATCCACCCTCGACATCTTGCATATAGAAAAATGCCACCAGGCCAAAGAGGATGACAGAAATGCCGGCCGAAGTGAGAAAACCATTGAAGATGGCTTTCATTGCTGCATCACTGCCGGACTCATCCCCGCCTTTGACGAGGTAGGTACCAATGATCGAGGCCAGCACGCCAATCCCCCGCACGAGGAGGGGATAAATGATCCATTCCAGTTGTCCGGTCAGGGTAAACAGAGCCACGCCCAAGATCAGGCTGGACACAATGGTGACTTCGTAAGATTCAAAAATATCGGCGGCCATTCCGGCACAATCGCCAACGTTATCGCCAACGAGGTCAGCAATCACTGCCGGGTTACGGGGATCATCTTCGGGAAGACCTGCTTCAATTTTGCCAACCAAATCTGCACCGACATCAGCCGCTTTGGTAAAAATGCCGCCGCCAACACGCATGAATAAGGCCAGCAACGTACCACCAAACCCGAAACCAAGCAAAGCGTCGGGTGCAGCAATGCCGAAAATAATGAAGATGATGGTACCGCCAAACAGTCCCAGCCCATCTGTCAACATACCTGTAATTGTGCCAGTACGGTAAGCGATGCGAAGCGCATCACTGAACAACCGGCGAGAAGCAGCGGCGACACGAACGTTACCTTGTACAGCCATTCGCATCCCAATCTGCCCGACCGTCAAGGAAAAGCCTGCCCCCATAACAAAAGCGATGGCTCGTCCAATACCAATGATCAGGCGAACTTGTTGTTGGTCAGCTGCTGTTAGGTGTTCGCCACACTCGCGAGCAGTTTCTAAAGTTGAGCCTTGAAAGGTCATACAGTACCATTCAGAAGCCTCCGGAGTTGGGGAGACAATAAAAACGGAGAGAAAAAGCGCAACAGTGAGAATAATGATGAGCGGCAGTATGGAACGAAGCTGGCGTTGAAGATATGCATCGGCACCTTCACGGATAGCATTCCATACGGTTTGCATTTTTTCGTCGCCTTTGTCTTCTCGCAAAATTTGCGAACGAAGGAAAATAGCATATAGAAGGCCAAGAATGGCAACTCCCAATACACTCCAGATGGCAACTTGCTCAAAGGGAGAAAGTCCTTGCATAACGATTGTTCCTCCTGAAGGGAAAGTTTTACTCAGACGAACGCCTGGATATGGCACAAGTTGCTACCTTTCCAATAGAAACCGGGTTTTTCCGTTACCAGGCAGGTTTTCTTTATTTACGAAGGGTCTTTTCTCGCGAAAACTGCAAATTTCCAATGAAAAAACCCGGTTCTTACCCTGTCGGTTTTTGAGGTGGCAACTTGGGTTAGATAATAAGCCGGATATGTGCTCGCTGTTACAAACAGA
Source organism: Anaerolineales bacterium (assembly GCA_035293165.1). Classification (GTDB taxonomy): domain Bacteria; phylum Chloroflexota; class Anaerolineae; order Anaerolineales; family JABWBV01; genus JABWBV01. The sequence goes on from DATDOR010000261.1 coordinate 5,102, forward strand.
ATGGAAGCGATGTCCGATTTTAAGGGGCAAGGGTGAAAGTGTCAATGGAATGTGCAATATGGAACAAATCCCCCAAATGGATTAGGGTTTGATTAGAAGGGGAGCGGAATCTTGACTTGTATCCCTGCCTTGTGTATAACGTACCAGGGTTATACCTCATATGTATTCTCATATAATGTTTGCTTTTTCCCAGTTTTGTTGTAAATTTAGTCCGAAATCTATCTTTTGGAGACATTATGATTCAAGTCGAAGGACTCACCAAAGATTATGGTGTGCGTCTGGCAATTGATGACCTGACTTTTCATGCTGAAAAGGGTGAGATATTAGGTTTTCTGGGGCCAAACGGCGCAGGTAAGACAACCACGATGCGAATTCTTAGCGGTTTCATGCCCCCTACATCGGGCAAAGCGGCAATTGCCGGGTTCGATGTGATTGAACAATCGCTTGAGGTGCGAAAGCGGATAGGATATTTGCCCGAGACTGTCCCACTCTATCAAGATATGACAGTCTTTGAGTATTTGAAGTTTATGGCCGACCTGCGTCGCATATCAGAAGTTGAAGATCGCGTGGAAGATGTTCTTGAAATGGTTCATATGGAGGAACGTATCGACTCCTATATTTCCAGTCTATCAAAAGGGTTGCGTCAACGCGTGGGACTGGCCCAGGCATTATTGCATGAACCGGAGGTGTTGATTCTGGATGAACCCACAATTGGTCTAGACCCGGCGCAAATCATCGAAGTACGCAATCTGATTAGTGAATTAGGAAAGGAGCATACAGTTTTGCTCTCTACCCACATTCTTTCAGAAGCGCAGCAGATTTGTAACCGGGTGTTGATTATCAACAAGGGAAAGATTGTCGCCGAAGACACTCCCCAACGGTTGCAAGAACGTCTCGTCGGGAAGCAGCGGTTTATGCTACAGGTTGCCGGAGAGGGAGATGGCGTGGCAGAATTGATTACAAAGCTCTCTGGGGTAGAACAGGTTAATGTCATTCAAGATGGACAATTGGAGTTTCAAACCCATCCAGGTCAGGATAGTCGTCCGCAGGTGGCGCGTGCCGTTGTTGAGGCGGGTTACGATTTGCTCGAGCTACGTCCAATTGGAATGAGCCTGGAAGACATCTTCTTGGAACTAACGCGGGATGAGGAATAAGAAATTGTAATTAGGTCCCGTTCAAACGATTGAAGTTTTTACTTTACATGAAAGGATAATGTATGCGAACAATATGGATCATCGGCCAACGCGAATACAAACGATATTTTTCGACACCGGCTGCCTATTTGATAGCTTTCTTTTTACTACTGATCATGGGGGTCATTTTTTATGGAAATATTGCTACTGCTGCTCTTAATCAGTTTGCCCCGGATATGCGCGATGTATTTGGCGTACTCATCTTCCTGCTCGTCATTACGACCCCGGCTATCACCATGAATCTGGTGGCTGAGGAGCAACGGATGGGCACAATTGAATTGTTGTTGACAGCACCTGTCCGTGACTGGGAACTTGTGACAGGAAAGTGGCTGGGAGGCTTTCTATTTCTCTTAACATTGCTCGCTGCCACACTTGTTTATCCAATTGCCCTTAATTTTATGGTCAATCCGGGAATTGACCAATTAGTATTGCTCAGTGGCTATCTTGGATTGATCATGTTTTGTGCAGCATTGGTCGCTGTTGGTGTTACCATCTCATCATTCTTTAGTAATCAAGTAGCGACTTTCTTTCTCACACTGGCTGTGTTTCTTCTGTTATGGATTATCGGTTTTTTAGGGCAGATTTCCCCTACAGGTAACGAATTACTAACCTATTTAGATCTTCGACAGCACTATACCCAAACTTTTTTGGTTGGCGTAGTTGATGTGCGTGACATTATCTATTATCTCAGTTTGACAGCTTTTTCTCTTTTCCTGGGTTCAGTCGTCACTGAAGCGCGGAGGTGGCGATAATGAAACAACGTTATGCTCCTATCGGATTAATCGTAGCCGGGTTGTCCGCTGTCGCTGCGTTTAGCCTTTACTTTGTGCAACGGGAATGGAATCTTCCCCTTCAAATCAGCCTCGCGTTAATTGTCCTGGGACTTGCAGCATTTGTACTCTTTGATCCAGACCGTGCTCGAAATATGATGAGTGGGCGGCAGGCCCGTTATGGGAGTAATGCCTTTGTATTGGTACTGGCCTTTCTCGGAATTGTTGTTGTCATCAATTACCTGGTTTACCAAAACGCCCTCGATTGGAAGTTGCGATGGGATTGGACTGAAGATAAAGAAAATACGTTAGCTCCTGAAACTATCGAGATTCTCGAATCTTTACCGGAACCAGTGACAGCGCGAGGCTACTACACCTCTCTTAACGCTGCGAGCCAAGCGAACGCCCAAGATTTGTTTGACGACTTCAAATTTTATGGAGGCGATAATTTTGAATATGAATTTATCGATCCAGGCGAAAACCCGGTAGCTGCCACACAGGATGGTGTGACCCGCGAGGGTACAGTGATCCTTCAAATGGGGGAAAATAAAGAGCAGGTGACATTGATCACTGAACAAGAAATCGCTACAGCACTGGTTCGTTTACTTAACCCTGGTGATCAAAAGGTCTATTTCCTGATCGGCCACGGCGAGCGCAACTTTGAAGAAACAGGAGAAACCTCTCTTAGCCAGCTCAAGAATGCCCTGGAAGACCGTAACTATACCCCTGAGTCCCTAAGTCTTTTGGCGACAAATGCCATTCCGGAAGACGCCAAAGTTCTCGTGGTTGCGGGCCCGAATCTTCCTTATACTTCGGAGGAAGTAGCCTTGATTCGTAACTATGTCGCGAATGGCGGTTCATTCATTGTTCTCTCTGAGCCTGTGGCTGTCACCCAATTCGGAACTGATCCTGATCCTTTGACCGCTTACCTGCAAGATGATTGGGGGATTGCACTGGAAAATGACATCGTCATTGATCTGACATCCCAAGAGCCATTTGTCGCGATTGCTGCCCAATATGGCAATCATATCATCATGCAGAAACTTCAATCGCTTGCTACAGTCTACCCAACGGCGCGCAGTGTGCGCGCTGGCACACAATTAGATGGAGTCACCAAAACGGAACTCGTTTTGACGGCGCAGCAATCCTGGGCAGAAACGGATATTTCCTCTATCAACTCTGGCCAGGCTGCCCCTGACGATGGAGCAGACCTGTTCGGCCCGGTATCTTTGGCAGTGGTTGCAAATAACACAAATACTGGGGCCAGGCTGATGGTGGTAGGGGACTCTGATTTCATCACCAACCAATACTATACTGCACTAGGCAACGGAGATTTCATTATTAATTCGGTCAATTGGGCTGCTGAACAGGAAGACATCATTAACCTGACACCAAAAAATGTAACCCAGCGCACCTTACAATTACCCCCGCAAGCCTATGTGCTAAATCTAATTCTATTCGGAATCGTCATTGTCTTGCCAGGATTGACGCTCATATCGGGTGTTGCTGTCTGGATTCAACGGCGTAGAAGGGCGTAAATATGTTTCGACGGAATACTTTGATCCTGGTAGGGGTCTTTGTCGTATTGCTGGCTACCACTCTTCTCATTCAGCGGAACAAAGAACAAAATCCTACTTTACCGGAAGGTGACTTACCAACTTCTGTGCCGCCTACGTACCTGTTTGATTTCACCAGCGATTCTGTTGTGGGCGTGCTTATAGAAGGGCCAGATGGACAATTGATCGAGATGCAAAAAGATGCGGCGGGCGTATGGGCGCTTGTTCAGCCCCCTACTTTACCAGAAGGCACGGATCAAACTGCGATTAGTTCCGCCATTGGGCAACTTGGGACTGTACGCGTCCTCAACGAGCTTGCAAACACCCTTGAGTTAGATGTGCTTGGGTTGGACGCGCCAGCTTATACCATCACTTTTACACTGGACTCCGGCAAGACAACCGAAATTCAGGTGGGCAGCCCTTCGCCCACAGGAAATGGTTATTATGTCCGTGTGGATAATGCCTCCCCAAAATTAGCAGACAAATTTTTCTTCGATTCATTGACAGGATATATTTCAACCCCTCCAATTCTTCCCACACCGGTCCTCACGACTACTCTTGAACTTTCCCCCACCCTGACCATTGTACCGGCTCCCTAATGGCCATTAAGCGGCATGGGATGAGAAAAATACTTAAAGTCCTTCAATAATCTTTGGCTTAAACAATTATAAATCTACATAATTCCAACTTCCAGACTCCCAAGATTTGCAGCCAGATAGAAATCAGGAAAGATGAAGAAATCTTGGAAGTCTTCCCTTTTCTCAG
>DATDOR010000262.1:0-2801 GCA_035293165.1 Anaerolineales bacterium
GAATCAGTTTTTGCCCGCGCCACCGAAGCCGCGACAAGGAGTACGCTGCCAGACTGTTAACCACCAGCGACAGGAGAATGGTTACAGCCGTAATCCCCACGGAATTCAGGATATAGCGAGGAAAATTGCTGTTCTCGAATACGAAGGTGAAATTATCGAAGGAGGCATCGCTCCCAGGCAAGAAAGCACGGTAGGAACGCAGATCGGCGAAAATTTGGTTGTTGTTGGCTTTGAAAGAAGAGGCGATCATAAACAGCAATGGAAACGTGAAAAAGAAGAGAAGCAGCAGGAGCGGGATGTATTTCAGGATGATAATGACAATCTTCCGCACTTGGTTGGAACTTGTGGAAGTTTGCAGGGTGGTCATTTTCAGGCACTCCTTTCGCTGGTTGCCCGGCGTTGAATGTAGTTGATAAACACAATGATCAAGAAAAAGACAACCGCAATGGTTGAGGCATACGCGATGTCCTGTTCTCGGAAGCCATTTTTGAACATGTGGAAGACCACGGTTGTTGTGGCATTGTCCGGGCCGCCATTGGTCATGACCAGTACCTGATCGAACAACTGGAAGGCCGCAATGGTGATGATGATGAAATTGAAGACCATGACATTTCGCAGGCCGGGGATCGTGATGTAAATAAATTTCTGCCAGGCGTTTGCCCCATCCATACTCGCAGCCTCATATAGCTCTTCGGGGATTTGCTGTAAACCTGCCACAAACAACATCATTTGGAACCCCGCCCCTTGCCAGACGGACATGATGATGACCGCCCACATCGCGACGGATGGATCACCCAGCCAGTTAATCGGCTCGATCAACCCAAAACTTAGCGTCCCCACCATTTCATTCATCAGCCCGTTATTGACATCGTACAAATACCTCCACACAGTCGCCACCACCACCATCGAGGTCACTACTGGCGCGAAATACATGGTGCGGAAGAAGTTCTCACCTGCCAGTTTTTGCGTGACGACCAATGCCAGGAGCAGCCCCAACCCGGTTTGGAGCGGGATCACGACCAGAGAAAAGAAAAAGTTGTTGACCAGCGAGCGCATGAAGTTAGGGTCGCCTGCCAGGATCACATACCGCTTGACACCCCGGTCAATGTTGAACCACTCGGTCAACCCGGCGTATTGCGGGTAGTTTTCTTCATCGCGAGTAAAAGCGCGCGAGCGGGGATATTCTAGGTTGCTGTCTTCATCCCGTAAATACTCACCTGTGTTCTCATCCACAAGGGGGTCGAGCGGCAGAACGCCCAACCGCAGCAACCGGATATAGTTACGCAACCCAACAACTTCAGTTGGATTGGCCGAAATGAGGCGCTGGTTGGTGAAACTAAACCAGATTCCGGCAAAAAACGGGCCAATCAGGAAAACGATGATGAGCAGGAAAGCCAGCCCGCCCATCGTCAACCCGGGGATCAGGTCGGGATTGGATCGCCTTTTATTACTAGGTTTTATCCATTGAGTCGTTGCCATCGTACGCTCCTTTACTTTTTTTATTTGTCATGAACCGAAGGAAGCCAATAGTTGGCTGGGTGAAGAATATACATATCAAACGAACTGAGAATTATGGCACCACCATCTGCAAATATTTCAAGGTAGGTGTTCTCTCCACAGGGGAAAATCTGGTCCGTAATGACAACCTGTCCATTGTTGCCGAAGACTTCGACCGAGGCGCTATCCACGAAAATGTGCAGACGGATGACGCCGTTTTCGGGTTCCAGTTTCGCCAGGTGAACGCCGGAAAAAGCCGGGCTGAACTCTGTCGCGCCGCATTGCGAGCGATCAATAAATAGGGTGTGGGATTTGGTGGTGTAGCCGATGGTTGTCTGGTGGTCTCCGTCTGTATGGATACGAAGGCCCAGACGGTCGGCGTTCATGTTGGGGAGGATGGGAATCTCGGCGAGGAGTTCAAACGGGGTATTAGAGATTGGGTATTGGGTATGGGATGAGGTAGTTTGGTTTTGCCAGCTTTGGTGGTCGCCGCGGAGGGTTCGGAGGGCGGGGATGGGAGTTTGGACGAGGCGAATTCCGTCCGGGGTGTTTCTCAGGGAGAGTTCGCGCGGGAGGGTGAAGGCGCCGCGCCAGGTGGTGGTGGGGATGCGGTCGGCGTACCGCCAGTTGTTCATCCATCCAATCCAGAAGCGGCGTCCATCGGGTTCGTAGCTCCAGGATTGGGCGGCGTAGAAGTCTGCGCCGAAATCGGCCCAGAGGATGATGTTTTTGGGGTTTTCGGAGGTGAAGTTCTCCCCGTCGAAGTGGCCGACAAAGTATTGGGTTCCGGTGCCTCCCACTGGGCCGCCGTTCCCCACGCCAACGGTCAGCACCCAGCGTGTGTCTTGCCTGCCATCCACGGGAAGCGGAAACAGATCGGGGGTTTCCCATATCCCTTCAGTTGAACCATAGCCAAAACCGAATCCCCCGGTCGGTTCCCAGGTTTTCAAGTCATGGGAGGAGAAAAACAAAATCACATTGCCGCCTGTGACTGCCATCACCCAATGACCGGTTTCAGCATCGCCGTACCAGAAGACTTTCGGATCACGGAAATTCCGAATGTTGTTGGGCGGTTCGAGCACGGGGTTGCCAGCATATTTCGTCCACGTCCGGCCTTTGTCGGTGCTATAAGCCAGACTTTGGGACTGCCAGGCGGATTCCGAGTGATGGGTGAAGATGGCGACAAGCGCCTCCCTGCCAAGCCCGGCAGTGTTGTGCCAGTCCACCACGGCGCTGCCGGAGAAGATCGTGCCGTGTTCGTCCGGGTAGAGGGCGATGGGGAGGTGCTGCCAATTAACGAGATC
>DATDOR010000263.1:0-2400 GCA_035293165.1 Anaerolineales bacterium
CGGTGCAGACCGCAAGTCATCTGCAGGTCAGACAGAATGTTTACACCACCTCACGGGAACGCTGGCGTAATTATGATCAGTGGCTGGGGCCATTGCGCTCAGCATTGGGTAAGGCGGAATTAAAGTAAAAATCTTTTTATCCACTGGATGCTGGTCGCTACGGACTTCCTCGGCTTTGGCTCGGTCTCCATTCCCGGCTCGACTCTCGACCACTGTTCCTGACGTGGTTCTACCTCGCCCATCCATAGGCTCGTACCGATTACTTCCGTGTAATCGTACCGGCTCCATCGTGGAGTCCTTCCCCCTGCCAAGGAGAAGGACTAATATTTGTCTTCTCCTTAAATCTACGGTCCTGGTTCTGAAACTATAGTTGATAGGTAGTGTCACGGGTAGTATCATTTACTGTATGACACGGAGGGCCAAAGTCCTTGAACGGATGAAAACCAATCCACTGGATTGGCGAATCGAAAATTTGAAATCAGTCGCTGACGCATTCGATGTAGTGTATCGCCAGCCGGGTGGCAGTCACGTTGTTTTTCGCCATCCCAATGGTGCAATGTTGAGTGTACCGGTACGCAAACCAATAAAACCCGTCTACATCAGGAAATTTGTGCGTTTGATTGAAGAAGGTATAGTTGAATGAAGCAATCTACCATTGATTATCCATTTGAGATCCGCCCCCTGTCGAAAGATGAAGGGGGCGGTTATAGCATTTCTTTTCCCGATCTGCCGGGTTGCGGATCAGATGGCGCAACCCCGGAGGAAGCCGTGGCAAATGGCAGGGATGCACTCAAATCATGGCTGGCTGTAGCTCGCGAATATGTTGATAAGGTTCCTGAACCCTTTTCATCCGTTAGCGGGCGCTTTGTGCAGAGGGTTCCACGTTCGCTACATGCCCGGCTCATAACACGTGCCAAGGCAGAAGGTATATCTCTTAATACCCTGATCGTATCACTGGTTGCGGAAGGCCTGGGGCGGTATCAGGTTTCCAGCAAGCGCACACGTTCTCAAGCAAGACGCTCGACCCGGACATAAAATTCAAGGAAAACAATTCCCTCCCCATTGAGGGGAGGAAAAAAATATCTCCTTCCCCCCTTGCAGGGGGAACGACTCCATGGATGGAGTCGGTACGGTTACAGGAAGTAACCGGTAGAGTCGAGCCGGGAGTGGAGACCGGGAGCAACGTCTGGACGCCTACAGGGAGGTAGGTGGTACGACTCCAGGGAAGGAGGAGGTAGAACCGCGACGGGAACACGACCACACGGATGTGGGAGGTAGAGTTGCGCCGGGAGCAGCAACCGAGCGGTCGAGACAACGTCGGGAACGAGTTGTCGAGCAATTGCCGAGGGGGTTAAATGTTCCATACCACCGATGATCTTCGCCACGTTTACTGTACCCAACTCATTCTGGTGCTTGCACCCGTGCTCAGCTATGATTGATACGAGTTAATCTCTGAAGCGATTGAAACATTAATTACATCAGCGTTTCTGCGAACAACATGCCAATGAATTGCGAAACACAATTAATCGGATCATTGGCGCGGAAGAGACGCCAATGACTATGGAAGAGAGCGCAATGGAAATTCAATCGTATCACCAGGAACGGCGGCGTACGGCTGGTGCTTTATAACAACATTATAGCTAGTGGACTTCGACGAATTTGCCCTGACCATCATGCAGCGAAGATAAACGAATATAATCATGCCTGAGATAAGCCGGTTCCTGGGAATAGTGATTGCCATGTTTTATAACGATCACGGGCCGCCGCATTTTCATGCCCGCTATGGGAATCACGAAATTCGAGTAAACATTGAGACGGGTCAGATTTTGTCTGGTAATTTTCCACGGAGAGCGCAGAATCTTGTTCTTGAATGGTTGAATCTGCATCGCACTGAGCTTATGCTCAATTGGGAACTCGCTGGGCAGCGAAAACCACTGAAAAAAATCGCGCCATTGGAATAACTTTATGACACCATCCCTGCAAACTGCTGAGTATGCCGGTGGCTACAGGCTTCGCCTGTCCTTCGCCGACGGCAAAGTTGGAGAAATTGATCTTGAAGACGAGCTTTGGGGTGAAGTATTCGAACTGCTTAAAGATAAGGAGGTCTTCAAACAGTTCCGGATCGATCCCGAACTCGGGACAATCATATGGCCGAATGGCGCGGATTTCGCACCCGAGTTTCTCTATTATCAGTCAGCCGCGTAATGCCCGGTGAGGAGAGCATCAGAGGCCACATACATTTGTAAGCTATTGATAGTCAAATATATTTAATGACAAATCAGCGAGTCAGGATGGATGCAGTTTGGATTAACACAATGTTGTTGTATAAAAGCAACAAATTAATAAAAATCAAGTAGATATCTGTTGTTTTTTTGTAAAAAAAGACTTGCATCACTTCTC
>DATDOR010000264.1:0-3395 GCA_035293165.1 Anaerolineales bacterium
ATCTTCCCCACGCAAAGCGACACCAGCCGCTACCGGTTGGTCGTGATGGATCGAGATGGATCGAACCGGCGAGTACTGTTCCCAGCAGAGGGCGCGCCCGGCCTGGAGCCGCAGCAAGCGTTATGGGCGCCCCAACCCGCCGGGGGAGACGAAACCAACCCTTCCCGGGATGGGTATTGGCTCGCCGTCATCTACCAGGGCAATCTCTGGCTGGTCCATTCTCATACTGGTGAGTCCCGCCAATTAACCGGTGATGGATTGATTGACCGGATGGATTGGCGGTAAATGAAGGATGAAGGTGGAAGGATGAGGGATGAAGGTTTCAACTTTCATCCCTCATCAATTAGCTCTAAAGTTTCCCCGTCTCACTCTTGCCCACACCTGGGGGGTAGGCTAAAATTCCGCAGTTTACTCTCTAACTATCATTCACATAAGGAATTTCACCATGCGCGTATTCATAACCGGAGCGGCCGGTTTTCTCGGCTCCCATCTCAGCGACCATTTACTCTCCGAAGGCCACGAAGTTGTCGGGATGGACAACTTCATTACAGGCAATCCCCAAAACCTTGCCCATCTGGCCAGCAATCCTAAATTCTCTTTTATCCGCCACGATGTGTCGAATTACATTTTCGTCCCAGGCCGTATTGATGCGGTCATGCACTTTGCTTCCCCAGCCAGCCCGAACAAGGATTCACCTCGCGGTTACGTCAATCTGCCCATCCAGACCATGAAGGCTGGTGCATTGGGGACGCACAACACCCTCGGTGTGGCCCGCGTCCACAACGCCCGTTACCTGCTCGCTTCCACCAGTGAAATCTACGGTGACCCGCTCGAACACCCGCAAACCGAAAGTTATTGGGGGCATGTCAACCCCATCGGGGAACGGTCGGTGTATGACGAGGCCAAGCGTTTCGCCGAAGCCCTGACGATGGCCTATCATCGTTTTCATGGCCTGAATACCGGCATCGTCCGTATTTTCAATACCTATGGCCCGCGAATGCACATTGAGGACGGGCGCGTCGTGCCGAATTTTCTCAAACAGGCCCTGCTCGGCCAACCCCTCACGGTCTATGGAGATGGCTCACAAACCCGAAGTTTTTGTTACGTTGACGATTTGGTGGATGGCATTTATCGCCTGCTCATGTCTGGGGAACACGACCCGGTCAACATCGGTAATCCGGTTGAGACCAGCATTTTAGAGTTTGCAGAAACGATCAACCGGCTCACCAGCAACACGGCTGGTGTGGTATTCAAAGCGCAGTCCCGCACCGAGGGCGATCCGCAGCGCCGCCAGCCGGACAATACTCGCGCGCGTACCATTTTAGGTTGGGAGCCGAAAATCTGCCTTGAAGAGGGGATCAGCCGAACAATTCCTTACTTCAAACGGCAATTGGGACTGGAATGAGCATCCTGACGAACGAAAGAGAACGCACGCGGTTCTTCCGTTTTTTGGCTGTCGGAACCGTCGGCTTCGTCGTGGATTTTGGTGTGTTTAACCTGATGATTTCCGCGTTTGGCGTTGAGCCTGTCGTTTCGAATGTGATTTCGTTTTCGGCTGCCGTCGGCAGCAACTTTACCTGGAATCGTTTGTGGACTTACCCCGACTCACGTTCTAAAACGATCAGACGTCAAGTGTTGGAATTCACTGTGGTCAGTATCATCGGCATCCTGATTCGCACCCCCATCTTTGCGTTCCTGGAAACCCCGCTTGAAGGCACGTTTTCTCGTTTGCCCATCATCCTCCCATTTCCATCCGATTTTCTTGCACACAATTCTGCACTGGCGGTTGCGGTCGTGGTCGTGATGTTCTGGAATTTCTTCGTCAACCGCTATTGGACTTATGCGGATGTGAAATAGGTATAGGTCTTCCCGAAAAAAAGCATGGGTGGGGCTGTACAGCCCCACCCATGCTTTTTTTCGATACTACTGCGTTTCTCACCCCTCTCCAGCCGGGGGGGCGGCGGGGCCGTAGTCCAACACTTGCCGGACTTGTGTGGCTCCTTCCGGCGGGCCGACGATACCTTTGTCTTCCATGAGTTCGATCATCCGGGCGGCGCGGGTGTAGCCAATCCGCAGGCGGCGTTGAAGCATGGAGACGGAGGCGCGCCCCTGTCGCCGGATCAGGTCTAAGGCTTCGTCCCACATGGGGTCTTTGTTTTCTTCCGGTTCCATGTCTTCCCAGATGGGGAATTGGCGGAGGGGGATGCCAGGGGGCGGGGCATCAATGGGGGCAGAGGTGTGCAGGGGTTCGTCCGTTTCGGGGACGGGGATGGTGAGGGCGTTCGCGTTCTGCATCCGCCAGAATTGGACGAGGCGGATGATCTCCACATCGGAGACGAAAACGCCCTGTAAGCGGATCGGAGCCGGGGCGTCGGGGGCTTGAAAGAGCATGTCGCCGCGCCCGAGCAGGCGTTCCGCGCCGGCCTGGTCGAGGATGACGCGGCTGTCTACGCCCGAGGAGACCATGAAGGCGATACGGGCAGGTAAGTTGGCTTTGATCAGGCCAGTAACCACATCCACGGACGGGCGTTGGGTGGCGATGATCAGGTGGATGCCGGTGGCGCGGGCGAGTTGGGCAAGCCGGGTGACGGTCTTTTCAGTCTGGTCGGGGGCGAGCATCATCAGGTCGGCCAGTTCGTCAATGATGACGATAAGCAGGGGGAGTTTTTTGCCGCCCTGGGCGACGATTTTCTTGTTGTATTCTTCCAGGTTACGGACTTTCGTATCGTGGAATTTTTGGTAACGGGCGTCCATTTCGCGGGTGACCCACTGGAGCGCGCCCACCACGCGTTCCATTTCGACGACGACGGGGGCGAGGAGGTGAGGGATGCCGTTGTAGTTGGTGAGTTCGACCCGTTTGGGGTCAATCATGATCAGGCGGAGGTCGTCGGGGGTGTTGTGGAGGAGGAGGCAGGCGATGATGGCGTTGACACAGACGGATTTCCCGGAGCCGGTGGCCCCTGCGATGAGCAGATGGGGCATATTGGCGAGGTTGGCGGTGATGGAGTAGCCGGAGACGTTTTGCCCCAGGGCGAGGCGGAGAGGGGCCGGGCGTTTCGTGAAGGCTTCGCTTTCGACCACATCGCGGAGGGCAACGAGGGCGATTTCTGCGTTGGGGACTTCGATGCCGACATAGCCTCTGCCTGGGACTGGGGCCTGGATGCGGATGCGTTCGGCGGCGAGGGCAAGGGCGAGGTCATCGGCGAGGGCGGAAATTTTGCCGACGCGGACGCGGGTACGGCCGTTGCGGGTTTCGATGAAGCCGGGTTCGACGCCGTATTGGGTGAAGGTGGGGCCGCGGTTGATTTCGACGACGTGGGCAGGGGCGCCGAAGGAGGCGAGGGTATCTTCGAGGATTTGAGCGCGGAGGCGATCGGCTTCGTCGTCGGGGGTGG
>DATDOR010000265.1:0-3691 GCA_035293165.1 Anaerolineales bacterium
CCTGACCTAAGTGAATATGTCATCCTTAGAGATGAATTGAAACAAACAAGAGCTTTGGCTCAAGCAAATGAGAATTCCAGGAAATTGGCGGTGGATAGGGTTAGGGTATTATGTGAACATGTTATGCGTGAGGCACATATAAAAATTAATAATTGCGAAATGCCAGAACTATGCTTATCCCCAAAGTCAAGACCACGGGAAGGGGAAAATAAGGTGATAAAAAGGCACGTTAACAACTGAAGTGTACCTCAGTTGGTGTCCGATACGCCAGACTTTGATGTGGTCGTTCTAAGTTATAACGGGTAAAGTACGTGCGTAATCCAGCCTCCAGAGCTAGAACGGATGCATAGTCGTAGATGTAGATGTCTTCGTACTTTAGTGAACGCCAGAGACGCTCGATAAAGATATTGTCCAACGCACGACCACGCCCATCCATGCTCACTCGGATCCCGGCAGTTTCAAGGGTTTCCGTAAACACGTGGGCGGTGAATTGAACCCCCTGATCGGTGTTGAAGATCTCCGGCTTGCCCAGCTGCAAAGCTTCGCTTAGTGCAGCTAAACAGAAAGCGCCATCCAGGGTGTTAGACAGTTTCCAGGAGAGCACATATCGGCTAAACCAATCCATCACGGCGACCAGGTACATAAACCCTTTTGGCATGGGGATATAGGTAATATCCGTGCCCCAGACCTGATTCGGGCGCGTAATGGGCAACCCGCGCAGGAGATAGGGGTAAACCTTGTTTTCTGGGGCGCTCATGGTCGTCCGAGGCTTTGGATAGATGGCCATCAAGTTCATGATTCGCATCAGCCGCCGAATGCGCTTGGGGTTGACCTGGTAGCCTGCCCGACGCAGATGGGCGGTCATTTTGGGATAGCCATAGTACGGCGTTTTCAGGTATTGTTCGTCAATCAAACGCATCATTTTCAAATTGAAGTCGGTCTCGCGGGCCGCTGGGTAGTAATACGATGCGCGGTTCAGTCCGATCAATGCACACTGACGCCGAAGACTGATTTCGGGATGGGTGGGTTCGATCATCGCGCGTTTGGCTTCAGCCCCGCCCGGCAGCTTTTTTTTTCAGCCACTCCAATTCCATCTTCAAACGCCCGATTTGTTCATAAAGCTCCGCTTCTCGTTCGGTTTGTTTTTTTTCATTAAGGGCGTTTTTATGGCTGAAGAGAGCGACCCCTTCTTCGAGCAAGTGTTTCTTCCACTGGCTGATCTGATTGGGATGTACTTCTCGTTCACTGGCAATTTGGCTGGCTGTTTGAAGCTCTTTGGCGGCTTCTAAAGCCACCTCAAACTTAAACTCAGCACTATGTCTTTTTCGTTTTGTCGGCATGATTTTGTCTCCACAAACTAAGTTTATTTTAGCCTTTTATCACCTTAGTTTGTGGTCCAGTTTTTGGGGATAAGTATAACTGTTGCACGCCCTTCAGCGGTTTTGCCGATTAAGTTTGTGCCATCCTCGCTCCAGGTGAAATGATCCTCCCAGACTTGACGACGCGGGTGAAAAATAGGGGCAGGCTCCCCGGTTTCGGGATCAACGGCCTCTGTTTGAGTCCCCTTAATTTCGTTGCATGGACGGCAGGTTAGCCATAGATTGTCTCGTGTCGTCTTTCCCCCTAAGGCTTCAGGGAAAATATGCTCGATACTTAAAGGAATACCGGACAGCGTTTCATCAGACAAACAGTAACCACAGCGATGCCCCGCGTCGATTTCGATTTGTTGGCGTAATTTTGGAGGAACGTGAGTCACGACTTGCGAGCGCGAAGTTCATCTAAAGAAGGCAGTTTGTGTCCACGGCTTTTTAGTAAAGTGTATGCGTGGGCTTTCCGCAACATAAGGGCATCTGCCTCGTTCCTTAAATCTGTGAGTAATTCCTGCCCTTCTGGAGTCAATGAGCCATTTTTTAGTCGCTCTAACAATACATCGTATAGGGCGACTTTATCTTGATTCATTTGGCTATCAGCAATTTGCCAGATCGTTTCATCAGAAAGGACAGACATGGCGTCCAACTCAGCGCGTAAGGCAGGTGGCAAGTCTTCTTCGATTTTCGGAGCCAGGTTTTGAATGATTACCTGAGAGGCTACCTCGTCAAGGGGACGTGTGGTTGCTTTTGCCTGGTTTTGTAATTCCTGATAAACGTAATCGGGAAGAGTGAGGGTTAGCGTCCGTTCCATTTGAAATCCTTGTTGATGATCAATCCTGAAGGCCAATTCAGTATAGCATGATCAAATTTTAGCCACAAGTTACTTTTCTGGCGGCACATTCCTCTTTCTGCGATTCACAAAATACAAAATCCCCCTTCCCATCCCAATCGCGATCCCCCCATAAATCGCCCATTCAATCTGCCCGGTCATAAAACTGCCGGGCAGGAGGTTGATGCCCTGCAGGAACCAGACTCCACCGGAGAGGATGAGTAAGACGGCAAAGATGTTGAGGAGGATTTTCATGGATTTCTCCGTTGTTTGTCCTGTCATTGCGAGGCTGGCTTTGCAGCCGAAGCAATCCCCCGCGCGAGATCGGGAGATTGCTTCGGGGCGGGCACACGGGAACTTTGAGTACCGTACCGCTCACCCGCCCCTCGCAATGACGTTAAAGTTCTTCGGAAAGATCTTTCCATTCTGGATTCAAGCCTTTGATCACATCAATTTTCTTCTGTCTTGAACCGCCTTTAATTTGCTTTTCTCTTGCAATCGCGGTCTCAACGCTTCCTGTCATCTCGTAATATGCTAACTTGGTTATATTGTACTTGCTCGTAAACTTGCCGCCGATACCTTGTTTGTGCTGAAATACTCTACGTTTCAAGTCATTGGTAACACCCGTATATAAAACAGTATTGTATTTATTGGTCATGATGTAAACAAAGTAGTGCTGCGACATAAATATCTCTCGGATCACGTCATTGCGAGGCTGGCTTTGCAGCCGAAGCAATCTCCCTGACCGAGTAGGGGACTGCTTCGGGCGGAAAACCACCGCCCTCGCAGTGACATACAGTTATCTCCTCTTCCGCCGGCTAGAGAGACGACGCGGGGGCCGGGAGGATTTTGGTCGTGAGCGTTCGGGTTTCTCTTCGAGAGGGACGACGGGGGCGTGGAGCACTTGTTGGTACGAGTCATCCAACAGCATCGTGATCAGCGGCAGTTCCCCAACGTTTTCGGCCAGTTCGCGGGCGAGGGGGACGAAGCGCTGGCTGCGTTCGGTTTGGAGCTTGTCCCGGTCACGCAGGCGGGCTTCGAGGAGGACGGTCAGGCGTTGGGCGACGATGGCTTCCACGTCTTCGTCGGAGGGGAGCGGACGTTCTTCCATCTCGATGCCGTAGCGGGCAGCGATCCGGTCGAGGGCGAATTTTTCAGTGCCGCTGACGAGGGTGATCGCCACGCCGGTTGCACCTGCCCGCCCGGTGCGCCCGGCCCGGTGGATGTAGGCTTCGAGTTCGTCGGGGGGTTCGTATTGGATGACGTGGGAGAGTTCGGGGATGTCCAACCCACGCGCGGCGACATCGGTGGCCACGAGAAACCGCAGCTCACCCTGCCGGACCCGGTTCAGCACCCGTTCGCGTTCGGCCTGAGACAGGTCTGCGCTCAGTTCATCGGCGTCGTAGCCGAAGCGCTGCAACACGACCGCGACATAATGCACTTTCACCTTCGTATTGCAGAAAATGAGGGCAGAATCGGGGTTTTCCACTTC
>DATDOR010000266.1:0-5079 GCA_035293165.1 Anaerolineales bacterium
CCCCCCCCTGCCCCCCATGCACCCGCACCCGGTCGCCCGACCGCAGCCGCATCGTCGCATCACCTGTCCCCACTACTGCCGGTATCCCTAACTCCCGCGCCACAATGGCCGCATGGGAGAGCGGCGCCCCCACGTCGGTGATAATCGCTCCCGCCCGGGGGAACAATGGCGTCCACCCCACGTTCGTCGTATTCGCCACCAAAATCTCCCCATTTTGCAAAAGATGCCCCTCGCTGGTGGAATCCAGCACCCGGACAGTCCCCTCTACCACCCCAGGCGAACCAGCAAACCCGTGCAAAGCCTTCCCGTCCCCAGCCGGAGTGGTGACGCCTTCGACGAACACATCACTCCGCCGTGTGGGATCAGCCGCCCACTCGAACGGCTCGAATCTCCCCCGAATCACCCCCGGATACGGCGGCAGCGACGCATACCCTGCATAAGTCCGCTTCCGTTTCTCGATTAATACCCTAAGGGTTTGCCTTGAACTCTTAGGGTCTCTCAAGACCCCAACCACCTCCTCCAACGACAAAAAGAACACATCCTCCCCCCAACCTGTTAGCTCCCCTGCCTTCAGCGCAAATATGCGGAACACCCGCAACCTTCGCACTACCTCCGACCGGGCAGACTCCCGCGTGGTCGCTGCCTCATACAGTCGCTCCAACCTTTGCCGCATCTTATCGGCCTTTCCCGGATACTTCTCAATAAATCGCGCCCATGCTTCCTCATGCTGAGACTGTTTCTGCGCCAGCAATTTTGTTGCATCCGTCGGGTTATGCGCTATCTCTGCCACTTGTTGAGCCAACCATTCCGGGTCTTCCGCAGGCGTGGGAACTGAAAGCTCAAACTCGCTCGGTCCGCGATGCCCATACTGGCGCACGTACTCCGCGCGGGACATCTCGCCCCGCGCGACTTTCGTCAGCCCAACGAGCGGTCCCAGACTCGCCAGATGTGAGCCATCCCGCTGAATCCCAGACAACAGAGCGTTTGTATCGGCCTCTCCGACCAGTTGGTTCAATTCCGCACGCAATTTCCGTGAAAGGTTTTTGTAGTCGCTTGTCCCCGCGGCCAGCATCAACATCGTATTTTCCAATACCTCTTGCAATGTGGACTCCCACAAATCTAACAACTTTTTTGTGGATTCAGTAGACTGGATGCGGGCTTTGAGCGTTACCGCTTTTGCCGGACTTTCTGCCACAAACACCGGAACCTGTTTCTTCAACCGGTTGACCAGCCTGATCCGGTAAAACGCGTTCGGCACAAACGATTTGAGCGCCTCCCAACGGCTTACCTTTACTATCGGAATCTCCATCCCATCCGGAATCGCCCCAAACGCATCTTCGGCGAGGGCCAAAATTTTCTCATGGGAAAATCCCAACGCCGAAAACAACGTCGCTGCCAATGTCAAATTCATGTACAGCCGCCCACCGATATTCCCCGCCATTGGCAGACGCTCGGTCTCGATTCCCAGCCGGTTGACCCGGAAATAGGTCTGCATCAGGCTCCACGTCATCGGCGTCATTACGTCAGGCAGGGCCTCGCCAAAATTGGTGTTTGTCCACAAATAATCGCTGAGTTGGGAGTCATTCCAGGTTTCGGTTTCGGCTTGCAGGGTAGTGATGGGGCGGGATTGCAAGAGATACAGTTTGCCGCCAGCAACTGCCCACTCAATGTCTTGCGGCGCGCCGAGCTCAGTCTCCAATCGTCTCCCTAATTCGAACAGATGCTGCGTATAGCCAGACAAACTTTGATGTGCTGCCGAAGAAGACGCGCCGTTGAGCGTTCCCGCAGGCCGCGCGAGTTCGAACATCTCCGCGTTCGCCTCTCCGGAAACGAGCTTTTCTCCCAACCCTTCGACAAAATTCCCGATCATAATCTGCCGGTTGCCAGAAACCGGGTCCACCGTAAACAATACGCCAGATAATTCAGAAGAAACCATCTCCTGAACGACAACAGCCATTTGATGCTCCCCATCCAACCCTCGCGCATGCGAATACGCCTGCACACGGTAACTGCGCCGCGAGGCCCACACCTGCTCAATCGCCGCGCGAATTTCCTCATCCGTCCGAACGTCTAACACCGTCTCAAACTCCCCGGCATACGATGCCTGAGCGGTGTCCTCACTCTGGGCAGATGACCGCACCGCGAACGCTGTTGCCCCACCTGCGCGGAACTGTTCCAACCCTCGCCGGGCAGCATTCCATCCCTTGGGCGTGATCTGCTCTCCCTCAAATGCGTCTATACCCAAGACAAAACCATTCGGGACTGGGTACCCCAACTGCATCAACTTCGCCAATGTGCCCCCTTTGCCTCCGGCGAGGTGGGCTTTTTCGGTGGGGAGGGTGTCAAAAAATTCTATAAGCATCGTGTACTCCGTTTGCAGCAGTGTGCAAAATTGCGCTACTTTCGGCCAACAAAAATCCCCTCAGAAAGCATAAACTGAATGTTGCCATCTTCTTTGTATTCCGGTGAAAAAAACACTTGTGCAGTGGTTGGCGCGTCGCGTAGCATTCCTCGCAAAGTCTCGCGTCCCTCTGCCGAAACGTTCATATTATCCGCCCATGCTTCAAAATCCATTGCCTTCTTTGCTTCCTCAGCGTGGGTCAGGGTGATCCCGGCCTGCTGGTATGCATCCGCCCATTCTTTGGCGGACAGGCAGCGCTCATGACTGGGGTCCCGGAATTTTTCGAAGGCGTTGACGAAATCAGCCGCTTCCGGTTCGGTAGGGACGATGTTGTCCACGACAGCCAGCGTTCCGCCCGGTTTGAGGACACGGGCACACTCCCGCACGAACTGGCCAATGTCCGGGAAGTGGTGGGGGGCAATCCGGCAAGTGACGAGATCAAATGTGGCGTCGTAGAAGGGCATGTTTTCTGCATCAGCTTCCTTGAAGTCCACGTTTTCCCAACCTTTTTCATTTGCCAGGTTGGCAGCGACGGTGAGCATTTCAGGAGTGAGATCACTGGCGGTGACGCGGGCGACGTGCGGGGCAAAGGCAAACGCCGTATGTCCGGCGCCGGTCGCGATGTCGAGGGCCCACCAGTCCGCGCGGGGTTGGGTAAGTTCCACCAGCCGGGACAGGCTTGCGCCTTTTGCGTGGACGGTGCTTGTCGCATATGCCGCCGCGTTCGCGCCAAATTGTTGTTGGACAAGGGTTTTGTTATCCATGATGCTCCTTAAATCAGTTTGGGCAAAAATCGCCCTGTTCGAGTCATGTAATTTCGATATGCATCACCGAATTTTTCGATCATCGTTGCCTCTTCGTTCTTCAATCGGGCGATGACGATCCAGGTTAATGAAAGTAAGTATAACCCCCCGACCAGCCAGTTTTTGGTGAGGAAGAGGGTGGAGAGGGCATGGATGTAAAGGGTGGTGTACATCGGATGGCGAACCCATTTGTATGGTCCGTGTGTGATCAGTGTGTGCTTGTCTCGAACGTGGAGAATGACGGCGAAGTTCACATCCAGCGCCCATTGAACCCACCAGATCAGCGCGAGGCTTGCCAGGCCCAGTACCACGCCCGTCCATTGAACCCACCCCGGCAGGGTCAGGGTTGCCCATCCCAGGATCGAAGGACGGAGCATGTAGGCGAGCAGGGTCAGAGGAAAAATCCATCCAATCGTCTGGCGAATTTTCGTCATTTTTTCTTCTTTGTATTCGGCTTTCCCACCATGCTTTTGCGCTTTGCGAAAATAATAAGCGCGGATGCCCATGAAGGCAACAAAAACGAGGATGAAGGTGAGGTGGAAAAAGGGTTGTGACATATGTTTTTCCTTAATAACTATGTCCTTCGTGTCCCAATCAAACGAACAACATGGTGATGGCTGCTCCGACCAATGAGACTACCGTCAGTCCGATCTGCCCTTTGAGAGAAGCGCGGAAGTGAAAGCCATAATCTTTATACCCGGCCATCCCCTCCGTTCCAGGCAGGATGAACAAAGGAGACTGGATGGCGCAGAAGATCAACCAATCCATCACGAGCAGGTCAAACAGGTTGAAAAACGTGTATATGAAGAATAAACTTCCAAACACCTGCCAGAAGGTAAGAGGGGTGGTTTGCGCCAGTTGGGCGATCACAAAAAACGGAAATCCGAGCATGAAGAACATGACGGGGATGCCGAAAATCATGCGTTGGCGATTGGCCTGTGCGCTCATCGGGCCGAATTTTTCTTTGATGTCCGGGGGGTAATCATTCAGCCACATCTCCGGGTTGATGCGAGCAAGAAGGAGAAAACTTGCACCCAAAACCATACTGTAAACGAAACTATAAGGAATTGTTTGAAGTAAAATGGGAAGAGGAGCCATAATGTACCTCCAGTATCTGTTTCCTAAATAAATATTTAGGATAACCTAAATTATATGTTTGTTTTAGGAAATTGTCAAGGATCGTACTATTCCAGATGTGTTCTATAGCTACCCGACCCGACATAATCCACATGTTTTTGTATTCGTCAACGAAAGTGTGAACAACGAGATTCCCGAAAAAAAGGTGTGTTTGGGGGTGTACACCCCCAAACACACCTTTTTTTCGGGTGTTCATACTACTGTTGACCAAAACATAATCCACATGTTTTTGTATCGGGATTGAAATCTAATAGTACTATCGGGTGAGGTTACAATAATAATCGCTTCTGTATTTTGTTGCGAGTTAAGCCTGAAGATTTCACAATACTTGTCAATAAAAAGTAAAAGGATATGTTTTTAAGCCAATGAACAACAAACGCCCTAAAATTCACCTTTCCTTACGCTCAAAAATTATCTTACCTTATTTACTTTTAGCCTTTGGTTTAGCGATAGGGGCAGCCTATATCATTTCTCAAGTTGTTTTTAATTCAATCGAAGAACGGTTTATCAATCAATTAATTGATGTCGGAAAACTATCCAGCGAGTGGATGGTGCGCGAAGAAGACCGGCTCTTGGGGACTTTGCGGTTTGTTGCCAATCTAGAGGGATTGCCGCAGACCATTCAGGAACAAGACCCTGAGCAGCTACGCGACATGATCTTTCCCGTTATCGTCAACGGGGAAGAAGACCAGGCCCATCTCCTCGAAATACAAGGAAAAGCCCTGATTTCTTTCTACC
>DATDOR010000267.1:0-3485 GCA_035293165.1 Anaerolineales bacterium
GAAGCCGGGGCCGGTCATCAAGACATCGTTGGCGATGGTATTGAGGTTGGTATTGAACAAGGTCAGCAGCACGATGGGCAGGTAGCCTTGAATGTACTGCTGCTGGTCAATGGCGAACAACATCTTGCCATCGCGGATGGCGGCCAGGACATCCGGGGAGAGGTCGAAGGTGGCAAGCAGCACATCGTACCCTCCTTCCTCAATCGCGGCCAGCGCAGGAGCTGACCCGGTCGGGCCGAGGGTCAGGATGGAATCGAAACTGCTACTCGCCAGCTTGGCATCAATCTTCTGTTGGGAGTCAACCGGGTCGGAGAGTTCGACGGCGAGCACTTCGACGGTGCCGCCCGCAGCAGTCATGGCATCGGTGAAGCCCTGGCAGCGCAGGTCGAGGGCGACATTGCCGACTTCCTGGTTGACGCACAGGGCGTTCTTCGCACCCGCGGCGGCCATGCGTTCGCCACCCCCGAAGCCTGCTTCGTATTCCGTCTGCCCAACGTGGACGAGAATGCCCAGTTCTCGGGCAACGTCTGAGCCGGAATTCATCGAGATGACGGGGATGCCTGCGGCCACTGCCGCGCGGATGGAGTCACCCAACGCATCGGCATCGGGGATGGAGACCACCAACCCGTCAGGGTTGGAGGCCACCGCGGCATCAATCAGTTGCGCCATGGCCACCATGTCGAAGGTGGCGGGAGCCTGGTATTCGACGGTGATGCCCATGTCGGCTGCGGCCTGATCCACACCGTTCTTCACCACCGACCAGAACGGGTCAGACGCCTGCCCATGACTCACCACCACAATGCGGATATCGCTGCGATCTTTCACCGCAGAGGAACCCGTACCGGTCTCCGCCGGAGCCTCCGTCTCTTCCATAGGGGCCTCAGTGGCTTCTGATGGAGCTTCTGTCGCCTGCTGGGCGGGTTGGCAAGCTGCTAATCCGAGCACAAAGATAGTCAACAGGCTAAGAAAAATCCAAAGGTATTTTTGTTTGTCCATAGTCTTCTTTCTCCTTAAGGGTGTCATCTTCTCAATATTTTGGAGAGCAAGACTTCCGAAATTTATCGAACTTCGGAAGTCTCCCCGCTATTTTGAGATGATACAAGAAAGGTTGAATAATCGTGAGGCAGGTTCTGTAAGAATTTATTTCATATGCACCTCCTATCCTCCGATTTCGGCGAGAGTGAACGGCCGGGCTTCGTCGAGCGAGCGCGTGGCGGCGATGGCGATAGCGGTAGCGGCGCGCGCATCCGCCCCAGTAATCGGGGCGGGACGATCTTCGACAATACAGTCCACAAAGGCGCGGATTTCGGAGGCGTAGGCGTCTGCAAAACGCGCCATGAACCCCGGAATCGTGTCGTGCGAAATCTGATTTTTCTTGAGCGTCCAGGTCATGGTTTGCTGTAAGCCGCCGATAAACACACTGCCCTCGGAGCCAATCACTTCGGTGCGGATGTCATAGCCGTATATGGCATTCCGGCTGACATCCACGTTTCCAATCGCGCCGTTCGCAAACTTTAAATTGACGACGGCGTTATCAATATCCCCCACTTCTTTCAATTCAGGAAAAACCAGACATTCCCCTTCGCTGCTGGTGCGGACGACTTCGCTTCCCATCAGCCAGCGTGCGAGGTCGAAATCATGAATGGCCATATCGGCGATCAGCCCCCCGCTGTTTTCGCGCCGGGCGTATTCCAGGCCGGTGTGCCAGGGATCACGCCCGACGCATTTGATCATCACGGGGCTACCGATCTCGCCTGCGTCTATTTTTTGTTTCGCCGCAAGGTAGGCGGCATCAAAGCGGCGCATAAACCCCACCATCATCTTGACCCCAGCGGCCTCGACCGCGGCGATGGCTTCGTCGCATTTTGCCAACGTCAGCGCCAGGGGTTTTTCGGTGAAGATATGTTTTCCAGCCCGCGCGGCAGCTTTAATCACGTTTACGTGGGTGTTGGTGGGCGTGACGATGACCACCGCGTCAATATCGTCCCGCGCGAGCAGGGCGTGGTATTCGGTGTACACGTCTGCGACGTTACATTTCGCGGCCGTTTTGCGCGCGGTTTCTTCGTATGGGTCGGCGACGGCGATCAAATTGGCTGCATTGACAGAATAGGCGAGATGGTGGGCCAATGTACTGCCCATGCGTCCTGCGCCGATGAGACCGATGTTGAGGGGCATAGAGGGTTTGCTGCAAGAGTCGTAATCCGTATAACGTATTTCGTAATGCGCAGCTTTTACGCATTTCGCTTTACGTTACAAGTAATACCGCTCCTTTTGAACAGCTTTTTCATAGTTAATACGGGCTTCTTTCACACTATCAATTTCTGAAACTTCTGCGACGGGGACATCCCACCAGCTTTCGTAGCCGGGAACGCCCGCGTAACGGTCGATTTCGACGTAAATGACGGTTGTTTTGTCTTGCTTTTTTGCTTCAGCAAGGGCGGCGTTCAGGTTTTGAATCGTTTGCGCTTCGATGACGTGCGCGCCGAGGCTGCGGGCGTTGGCTGCAAGGTCAACCGGAAGCATGCGTTCCATCGCGTCGGACGGGGGATAATTGTCGTCTGGGAGGATGCCTGTTCGTTCATCCCGGAAAAGGTAGCGCGTACCGAATCCGTTACTGCCTAGAGAGCGGGACAGCGCGCCGATACTGCCAAACCCCTGGTTGTTGATGAGGATGATCGTTAGTTTGACCCCTTCCTGCACCGAAGTGACGATCTCCTGAGACATCATCAGGTAAGACCCATCACCTACAATGACATAAATCTCCCGGTCTGGGCAGGCCATCTTCGCTCCCAGGCCGCCTGCAATTTCATAGCCCATGCAGGAGTAGCCATATTCCAAATGGTAGCCTTTGGGGTCGCGCGTGCGCCAGAGTTTGTGGAGATCGCCGGGCGCACTTCCCGCCGCGCACAGCACGACATCCCGATCCCCGGAAAAGGTGTTGACCGCGCCAATCACCTCGCCCTGACTGGGGATCGGCTGGTGTCCGCGAGTATAAATCCGCTCGACTTCCGCATTCCAATCCTGGTTGAACTGCATCGCCCGCTGGCGGTATTCAACGTCCACCTGCCAGCCCGCCAGCATGTCGGTCAATGCTTGAAGGGTCTCGCGCGCATCCCCGGTGAGCGGCAAGCCGCTGTGTTTGTGGGCGTCGAACCCGGCAATGTTGATGTTGATGAATTTCACGTCCGGGTTTTGGAAGGCGGTTTTGGAGGCGGTGGTGAAATCGCTGTACCGCGTGCCGAGGCCGATCACCAGGTCGGCCTCCCGCGCCATAATATTTGCGCCAAATGTGCCGGTGGCCCCAATCGCCCCCAGGTTGAGCGGGTTGGCATAGTGGAGCGAACCCTTCCCGGCCTGTGTCTCTACAACGGGAATTCCGGTTTGGGCGATGAATGCCTGAAGAGCTTCGGACGCTTCACTGTAAATGACGCCTCCCCCCGCGATGATCAGGGGGTGTTTGCTGGCCGCGATCAGCGTCACCGCCC
>DATDOR010000268.1:0-11274 GCA_035293165.1 Anaerolineales bacterium
ATTCGGTTCGCACTCACCTCACCCGCTATGCTGAACGATCCCCCCACGTATATCGCACTGCTGCTGAACGTCAAGGCAGTAACAGTTCCGTTCAGATCACTGCCTACTTGTGTCCAGCCAGTTCCGGTTCCCATGGCCAGAAAATTTACCACCGCCCCATCCAGTTTATTGAAGCTCCCCCCAATATAAACCGTGCTCCCGCTCACCTCAATGGTAGCGACGCAACAGGTAAGCCCACTTCCAAATGCTGTCCAGTTGCTGCCATCCCACCGGGCCACATAATTCACAGGGACGCCACCTGCTTCATTGAGCGTGCCAGCAACCAGGACACTGCCATCTGACAGGATAGCCATGTGATTTGCGCCAAAACCAGCGCCACTACCCAGCGGCGACCACTCGCCTGTTGTACTATTCCACCTGGCGATTTGATTGGCATTTTGGCCACCCGCACTACTGAAGCTCCCTAATACGTACACATCGTTCCCACTGATTTCTATATCGTATACAGTCCCATTCACCCCACCCCCCAGGTCTGACCAGCTGTTGCCATCCCACCTGGCGATGAAATTCCCGGGTGAACCATAGACTTTCTCGAATTGACCCCCGATGTACACGTTATTCCCGCTTAACGCAATCGCCTCCACCCGGCCGTTATTTATCCCATTTCCGACAGATGACCAGGTCCCGGCCGGGCTATTCCACTTTGCAATTCCTCTTGTACCTCCCAGACCGCCCGCCACATAGAAATTACCCCCGACGTACACATCTTCCCCATTTACAGCGATGTCAGCAACAAACGTGCCAAATGTCAAAGCTGTTCCAAACCTGTCGTCCCAATAAACATCCCTGGGGTCAGGTGGGTTAAGAATATTGCCATGCCACAGCCCAAAGTTATGAGAGGCCTCATCACCTGCCGCGTTGAACAGTCCGCCGGCATACACGCCATCCGCCCCTACGGCAATGCCATAGACATATCCACCCACCCCGCTGCCTAATGCTGACCAGCTACTACCGTCCCATCGGGCAATATTGTGGGTGTTCGCTGCACCTCCCGCGGCGTTGAACAGCCCGCCCACATACACATCGTCCCCGCTTGCGGCAAGGGAATAGACATAGCTGCTCACCCCGCTTCCCAAAGCCGACCAGGTGCTGGTGGAGCTATTCCAACGGGCGATGTTGTGCGTGTTCGGCACGGATGGAAACCCGTTGACAGCGTTGAACAACCCGCCCACGTACACATCGTCTCCACTTACGGCGAGGGCATACACGTATCCGCCTATCCCGCTGCCCAACGCCGACCAGGTTTGGGTCACATTATTCCACCGGGCAACGCTTTGCGTGCCCGGCACGTTGCCTGCTGCAGAGAAGTATCCCCCCACGTACACATCGCTGCCACTCACCGCGAGGGCAAAGACCTTATACCCTGTGCCGTTGCCGAGAGCTGACCAGGTGTTGGTCGTGGCGTTATATTTGGCGATGTTACTTGCGCCCACCCCACCTGCCGCGTTGAAAAGCCCGCCGGCATACACGTCAATCCCATTCACGGCGATGGCATACACATACCCTGGGACACCCGCGCCCAGCGCCGACCAGGTGCTGGTAGTGTTATTCCACCGGGCGATGCCTTGCGTACCTGGCACGGAAGGAATCCCACCAGCCGCAAAGAAGTACCCCCCGACATAGACGTCGCTTCCACTGACCGCAATGGAAAGGACTGTGCTGCTCACCCCAGCACCGAGCGCCGACCACGTACCGGTGACACTGCTCCACCTGGCGATGTTGTTCGCAGCCACCCCGCCCACCGAGTTGAACAGTCCGCCCACATACACGTCTGTCCCGCTTACCGCAATCGCACGGACATACCCGTTCACC
This sequence comes from Anaerolineales bacterium, assembly GCA_035293165.1. GTDB lineage: Bacteria > Chloroflexota > Anaerolineae > Anaerolineales > JABWBV01 > JABWBV01. Next base: position 1,873 of record DATDOR010000268.1, read on the forward strand.
CCCAGCACGTTAAAGCGGCCGTCCCAAAACTCGTCGCCAGGCGCAGCGATTGGACGATCCGGCTCAGAATCATTTGCGCGCACGAAACGGGTTGGCTGGCTGGAAGCGGTTGCCTCGTGGGTCGTAAGCGGCGATTGCCCGACGATGAACAATACGCCAATGAGGAGCAGGAGCAAGTTGCGCGAGAGGGTTTTCATGGAGCGGGTGGCCTGAGTTGTCTGATCCGTTCAACATACGCATGGACGCGTTCATGCAGGTCGTGAGGATAGGCATATCCCAAGTTCAGCCCTTCAATTTCCGGCATCGCTGGATGAAGGTGCAGCACCGTCCACACATGCGGCGCATACCGTTCAATGTCTGCGCGCAACGGTTCTGAAGGCCACCCAAAGGTTTGCAGAGAGATGAATGAGATGGGCAGCGGCATCGTCAGATGACCCAGTATGGTCTTTTCCGTTGGCCGGATGGATTGGGACAGAGACAGGCCGTCCAGGGTACGCCAGAGGAACCGCCGCTTCTCGAACATGACCCAAAAAGCGCTGAGGAAGGACTGCCAATTCCCCTGGCCGGTCAACCATGCATAGCCTGCAACCAGCACCCAGACCCATAACAAGCTGGTAATCGTCAAGCTAAAAGCACGATAGCGCCTCGAACATACGTAAATGTGTTCAGGTGAATCTGAATGGGTAGGTTGAGTTGCATCTGGCATGGGATCTCAAGAATCAAGCGATATTCCACTTTACTCGATTTTGGGTGGGGGGGCAAGTAATTTTCTAAAATGAGCAAAAGGTAACTACTCAGCCGGCGAGGGGATTAGCCCGAAAAAAAGGTGTGCGTGGGGGTGTACACCCCCACGCACACCTTTTTTTCGGGAAACCTTCTCTCTTAGCCTGAGCAGTTACACTTTGCCTTCATTTTATTAAACACCTCAAAAAACAAATCCACTACCACAGGCTCAAAATGCGTCCCCCGTAGGGAAAGGATATGCTCCCGCACCTTTTCTTCCGGCCAACCTGCACGGTACGGGCGGTCCGACCGGAGCGCGTCCCAAACATCCACAACGGCAAACAGGCGCGCGGCCAGCGGGATTTGTTCGCCCTTCAACCCGCGCGGGTAGCCCGTGCCGTCCCATTTTTCGTGGTGGCAATAGGGGATGTCCAGCGCGGGGCGCAAATATTGAATCGTTTGAAGCATCTCATGCGCGTACACGGGATGCTGCCGCATGATGACCCATTCCTCTTCGGTCAATGGCCCTTCTTTCAACAGGATTCGATCTGGAACACCCATCTTGCCGATGTCATGGAGGAGCGCTCCCCAACGAATGTATACCAATTCCCTATCGCTAAACCTGAAGGCCCGTGCCAATTCCAGGGTTAATTCAGTGACACGCTGCGTGTGGCCTTCCGTTTCCTTATCGCGCAAGTCGAGAGCGTGGGACCAGCCTTCAATGGTGGAGTCGTAGGCTTTGGAGAGTTCATCGTTTGTGCGTTGTAAGTCCTCGAACAGGGTGGTGTTTTCAATCGCAATGGCGGCCTGACCTGCAAGCGTTTCCAGGAAGTAAAGCCATTCAATGTCCGTTTGGAGCTTCGAGCGATGGAAAATCTCCAGCACGCCCTTAACTTGTCCCTGGGAAATGAGCGGAGCTGCAAAGTAACTGACAAAACCTTCTTTCTCAAGTGAAGGAGCATTGACCAGGGTCCGGGGGTCACTTTTCAGATCGCGGATTTGGACAATCTGGCTTTGTAATGCGGCCTGTCCTGCCATCCCTTCACCCATTCGCAGGCTTGTGTAGCGCAACGTCGAGGTTTGGAAACCCCGGCTGGCGCCGAATTCAAGGAGCTGTTTGGCTTCATCCAAAAGCAGGATCACTGCGGCATCTACTTGCAGTTCTTTCATGATTTGCTCAAGAAGGACATTCAATGTCTCCTGCAGATCACGATTGGAGGAAATGGCAATGTCAATCGCACGAAGCGCCTGGAGGTGCTCCAATCTTCGGCGGGCATCTTTATACAGCCTCGTATTGGTGATAGCCAGGGCCGCCTGATCGGCCAGGCCATGTAAAAGTAAGCGTTCGCCTTCAGTAAAGGTACGGCTCTCTCCGAGCGTAAAGACATTCAAACTGCCGATGATCTCACGTTCATACTCCATCGTGGCGAACGCCAGGGAGCGCAAATTCAGCCGCTTAAAGAGGTCGAGGTTTGGCAATCTGGAAAAGATGTGCAAGTCTGGTAATGCGAAGACCCTACCGAACTCTTTGATTGTCTGTTCATATAAAGCTCTCGGAAAGGGTGACACGTCCTTGAACAAATCAGGCGATATCCCCGTGGCAGCCTTCCAATAAAAAGCTTTTTTCCTTTGATCGTACAAAGCAACAACGGAAACTGGCGTATTTAAAGCTCGGGCAGCTTCTTCGCTGAGGGCTCTCAATAAGGTGTCCAGATCAAGCTGTGCGTTCAGACGGCCCGCTACGCGTAACAAGGCTTCAGCTCGAGCGGCTTCACTGCTGCTTTGTTTTTCCTTTTCAGCGAGTTCTGTTCGGCGATCCAGTTCGAGTCTGTTGCGATGCTGTGTGATGATTATTAAAAGGATGGAAGTTGCCAAGACAAAACTGAAGGGTCCAACCAATACCTGATCAAGCGTGACTTGCGGTGTCAGGAGGGGGAATACCAATATTGAGATCCAGCTTACAACCATGAGGATGGCTAATTCACCCAGACCGAGATAAAGACTGCCAAGCCACAGAGGCAGAATCATAAAATCGAACATTCCCCCTAGAACGCTTTTCGGTTCAGTCCAGCCGATGAAGTACACACCTGCTAAAGCGACGATCACTGCAAGGCGAGCCGCCAACAGGACTCGTTGCGTGCGACTGATCCCGTAAATAATTCCCAGAGCAATGGCAATACCAATTGTCTGCCGATAGCCTGTGTAGTTTTCCCATTCGATGAACGCTATTGTAATAAGTTCGACTACTACGGCAAGCAGGAGCGTTCCGAACAAGAAGCTGGAAAGCAGCGCGGCCTGCCTGCGCTGGTCCGGTACTGTAATTTTTTGAGACGGCGCGATCAGCCAGTGCCAAAGTTGACCAGGAAACGCTCTCGCTTTTGAGTTTTTCATAAGGAATACATCCGGTTCTATATTTAAATTGCTCATAGGATATCCAGGGGTAAACAACTCCACTTTACACGATTTTCCCCTTAGGGGCAAGAAAAAAATTATCCTTCGAAACCAGCCGCATAATCTTCGGATAGATCCTTACAAAATGGTCCCTTGCGGACGTTGGCAATCGGAGAAATATCTTTGCAAGGATGCCGGAAATCCAACCCCTAACTGACCGCTACAGGCGAAATCATCAACCCGAGGGGGAAATATTGCTGTACTCAACATCATGCAGATGACCAGGATCCGAAACAGGCAACCCAACATCAAGTTTCGATATCCAACGAGGAACGGCAACCGAACTTTCATACACTCTCCCTTTTTACTCGATTTTCTCCCCAGGGGCAAGCCAAACGCCGCCTCACCCTAAAGGGTTACGTAACATTTCCTCATACGCCGCTTCCATCAGCAGGAAAAATGCCTGTCCTTCTGTGGCTGTTCCTGCACGATCAAAATTGGGCGCACCGCAGACTCCTTGAACCAGGCCAAACTCATCCACTTTTTGATGCGCGGCCTCGCGCATTTTGTTTGCATACCCGAAATAAGACTTTTCTATCCATCCACCCCGAATGCCGCGAAATATCGAATAAGCCAGCATTTGTGCCGTATTGGTCTCGACAAACGTGGATGGATCGTCCAGAACATCATGGAATAGACCGTCCGCTCGCTGGTATCTTAAGCATCCGTCCATAACCTCCTTAACAAAACCGGCGATCATTTCTTTTTCTTTCTGCATGGAATCGGGCAGCGCGTTAATCACCCGGGTCATTCCTGCAGCAGCCCACCCATTCCCAACTCCCCAAAAAAGTTTTCTTTCAAACTGCTGTTGGTCATCGTTCCAGATGTGGTAATACAGTTTCTCTTCAGGGTTAAATAAAACTTTCCTGTACCCGGCAATTTGCTTTAACGCTTCATTGGGATGGCCTGCAACCGCTAAAAAAGGGGGAACCATATAAAAACTATCCACCCAAATCGTATTCTCGTTGGTATTATGATAAATGATTCCCGCTCTGGTCTTTGGCGCTTTGTATAAAAGAAAATCCAGCATCCGCTCCGCAGCCTTTTTTAACGTTTCATCGCCTGTCACCGTTGCTGCAAACAAGACCGGTTCACCGTTTGAAGCCGGGTCAGCCACCGGCCGATCGTGTCCGTTCAATCCAAGTCTTCCATCTTTCATTTGATTGACCACAGCATCTTTCGCCAGCAATACCACGAGGTCTGTTTCCCCTAATTCGAGTAAAGCCTGCGAAGCCACCCCCTGTTCCCATGCTCTTCTTTGCATCGCAAGCATAGCCCGGATAACTTGTTGAATCGTTTCATTCTGATCCATTATCTTTTCACCATTATTATTTTGGAGTTACTACTCAGGCTAAGGCAGATGAATCTCCGAAAAAAAGGTGTGCGTGGGGTGTACACCCCACGCACACCCCAAAATCTGGAGACCTCCCTGCCGATTCCTAAAGAACCTGGTTTACTTGGCCGGGTTTTGGCCTTTTGTTCGATATAATCCATCTCGATGAGATCTCCCCTGTCACAAAACTACCCCCCACCGGTGTTATATAGGCAGAAACAGGAAAACACCGGTGAACCTTTCTCCAACAAATGCCCACATGCCCGCAAAATCGAGCCGCGTGGAACCCCAACCCAAAAGGGCTGTCCAACCAGCCGACTTTGAGAGCGCGTTCCACAGCTACTGGCCGCGCATCCACGCCCTCCTCTTCCGGCTCACCGGTGACCCTGATCAAGCCGAAGACCTCGCCCTCGAAGTCTTCCTCCGTCTTCATCGCCAGCCCCGCTTGCTCGACCCCGATCAGAACCTCTCCGCTTGGCTGCACCGCGTCGCTGCCAATCTGGGTTATAACGCCCTGCGCGCTGCTCGACGCCGCCAGAAATATGAAACCGCCGCCGGGCAACTCGACCTGCAAACCAACCCCTCTCCCGACCCCGCCCGTGAAGCCGAACGTACTGCCGAGCGCATCCGGGTTCGCCGTGCCCTCGCCACCATGAAACCTCGCGACGCACAACTCCTCCTACTCCGGCACAGCGGCCTCACCTACGCTGCACTCGCCGCCGCCCTCCAACTCAACCCCGCTTCCGTCGGCAAACTCCTCAGCCGGGCCGAAAAAGAATTCGAGAAACGCTACACCAACATGACCCTGCCGGTTGTACCCAACCGCGACACCTGACATGAGGCCCTCCATGCACCTCACCGAAAACCAACTCCAAACCTATTTTGATGGTGAAATGCCCGCACCCGAAAGGGAGCGCACCGCCCACCACCTCCAAACCTGCCCAGACTGCCAAACCGCCCTCCAACAAATCGAATCCCGCGTGGGCCGGGTGGAGTCGTTGCTCACCCATCTCGATCCCACCCTGGTAGAAATCCCCCTCACCCCTCGCGCCTACGCGACCCTACAACAAAAACTTACTCAAAAGGAGCCAGCGATGTTCCAAAAACTCTTCTCCCCTAAAATGCGACCAGTATTAACCACGGGTCTGATCATTGCCTTACTCGCTATCGCCCTCACAGTCCCCTCCATCCGTGCTACCGCTGTTGAATTCCTGGGCCTCTTCCGCGTCCAGCAAATCGAAGTCGTCGAATTCAACCCCGCCAACCTCCCGCAAAACCTCGATAGCAGCCTTAACAACCTGGATCAATTGATCGCCAACAACTTGAAAATCGAAGAAAGCGGCGATCCGGTCGAGGTGACCGACGCCGCCGAGGCATCGAGTTTAGCTGGATTCAACGTTATCCTGCCTCAGGACATCAAAAGCAACTCGCATCTCACCGTCCAACCCGAAACCACCGCCTCCTTCTTTGTCGATCTTTCCCTCTGGCAAGGGTTGCTCGACGAAATGAACCGCAGTGACATCCAAATCCCCACCGAACTGGACGGCCAGACCATCACCTTCTATGCTGATAAATCCGTTACCTATATCGCTGGTGCATGTGTACTCGACCAAGAAGAATTCGAGAGAGTTCCCTTTGAACAGCGCAACTGTACCCTGCTTGTCCAAACACCCAGCCCCACTATTGATGCCCCGCCTACCCTGCCCATCAACGAAATCGCACAGGCTGCCCTCCAATTCCTGGGGATGTCTGCTGAAGAAGCTGCCAGCTTCAGCGAAAAAATTGACTGGACCACGACGCTCCTCGTCCCTATTCCAACCGGGGCACAGTACCGGGAAGTGACTGTTCAAGGTGTAACGGGAACAATCTTCATTGGCGACTACGAGCATGGCCGCTCCCAGGCCACTCTCATGTGGGTCAAAAACGGCATCGTCTACTCCCTCACTGCTCCGGGTAGCGTGAGCGAAATCCTCGAACTCGCTAACTCCCTCAAATAATACTGGCCAACGTGTACAATAGACCTGCCGGGCATGTCCTGGCAGGTCTTTTTATGTCTATCTCAATTACCAATATTATCTAAGATAGAATACCTCTGATGCCCTCAGCTATTGAAACCTCCCACCTCCGCAAAGACTTCGGTGACAAAACCGCTGTTGACGATCTTTCCCTCGCTGTCGAACGGGGAGAAGTGTTCGGTTTTCTCGGCCCGAACGGGGCGGGGAAAACCACGTCGGTCAAGATGTTGCTGGGGCTGGTGCACCCCACATCCGGCGAGGGGCAGGTCCTGGGTCGCTCACTCGGGCACCCCGCCACGCGTGCGAAAGTGGGCTTCCTGCCGGAGCATTTCCGCTTTCACAGTTGGCTCACCGGACAAGAATTTCTAAAATTGCACAGCGAACTGTATGGCATGTCTGCCACCGATGCCCGCCAGCGTCTCCCCGAACTGCTCGAACTCGTCGGCCTCTCGCCCCATGCAGGGAAACGTCTGGGAGGGTATTCCAAAGGCATGCTCCAACGGATCGGGTTAGCACAAGCCCTGCTCAACCGCCCGGAACTGGTTTTCCTCGACGAACCGACTTCTGGCCTCGACCCGTTCGGGCGGCGTCTCGTGCGGGACATCATCCGAGACCAGCGTAAGCAAGGAACGACCATTTTCCTCAACTCTCACCTGCTCAGTGAAATCGAGGTGACATGCGACCGTGTCGCGTTTATCAAACAAGGGCAGGTCGTCCGAACCGCCTCGTTGAAAGAACTGGCAGACGGTGAACTAAGCGTTGAAGTACGCGCACACAACCTGACCCCCGATATTATCGCCGGGCTGGGACAATGGTGCCGCTTTATCAATACTGAAAGCGAATTTTTGTCCCTGACACTCTCTGACGAGTCACTCATTCCTGAAATCAACCGGTATTTGGTGGGGCAAGGCGTGGACGTATTTGCCTTACGCCCTCAACGTCTCTCCCTCGAAGATTTGTTTGTGCGAATTATAGAGAAAGATGAAGGTTATTAATGGTGTGTCTACCGTAATTAACGGGGTAGAAACCCGAATTTTGAAGGTGGTGGGGGTTGTACACCCCCACCACCTTCAAAATTCGGCATATAATCGCCAAATCACTCAATCACCCAATCTCTCCCATGTCCCAAATTCTCATTATCGCCCGTCTCACGTTTTTTGAAGCTGCCCGTCGCAGGATATTGTTAGCTGCACTGGTTCTGAGTATAGCCTTTCTCATCGTATATGGAATTGGGTTCAACTACATCCATATCGATCTGGTTAGAGAATCTGGGGGACGTTTTCTCGTCGTCCAGGAAATTCATAACTTCTTGACCCTGGCTGGACTCTACGCAGTCAACTTCCTGACGATTATGATGACAGGGCTGACTTCCGTAGATACCATCTCGGGCGAGATCAATAGCGGCACGATCCAAAGTATCGTGACCAAACCCATCCGACGTTGGGAAGTCGTCCTTGGAAAGTGGTTGGGATTCATGTTCATGCTAACGCTCTACGTCTTGTTGATGGCAGGAGGTGTTCAAGCAATCGTCTATTCGATTGGGGATTATCTTGTCCCTGGCTACTGGCGAGGGTTGGGATTGATCTGGCTCAACGGCGCACTGATGTTGAGCGTTTCGTTTGTCGGAGGGTCAATGCTCTCCACCCTGGCAAATGGCGTTTTGGTGTTTGGCCTCTTTGGAGTTGCTTTTGTCGGGGGATGGATCGAACAAATTGGTTCGTTTATTCAAAACCAATCAGCGATCAATATTGGCATTCTCTCCAGCCTGATTCTGCCTGGCGAAGCATTGTGGAAACGCGCAGCGTTCGAAATGAGTTCGCCGGTTGTCACGGCAATCGGTTTTTCTCCTTTCACGTCTTCACAATCCGTCCCCAGTCCGATGATGATTTGGTATGCGATGGGGTATGCCATCGTGATGATACTTTGGGCGATCCGGGTATTTTCGCGCAGGGACTTGTAAGGAATTTGAGTAACTGCTCAGCTGGTATCTTCCTATCCATCTGCTATAATCAACTGCATACTTATGATCCCTGGTGAAGCGATAGTTTGCTTTACTGTATGGGAGGAACGAATGCCAATCGAAATTTTTGTTGGGCACAATCCTGAGGGCCAGCCTCTTTCCCCAGATTATAGCCATGAAATGACCTCCTTCATCGAAATCGTCAAACGATTGTGGGGGGCTTTTCACCATCACCAACCCTATTATGCTGTCGTCGCCAATTTGGCCGAGCATAGTGCGGATATGTTGGTCATATCCGAGCGTGGGATTGGCGTGATGGAATTGAAGCACTACTATGGGCGTGTGTCCTGCCGCGCCGATGGCGTGTGGTATGCCGGGCCAAAGCGGATGGTGGCAGGCGTAGAAGGGCGCGGGTTCAAGAATCCCCATGAGCAAGTGCAGGCATATGCCGAGCAAATCCGACAAAAGCTCATTGAACCTCCCCTTTGGCAAGAACCCTGGCTGCCCGGGAAAACGATTGATTGGCCGGAGTTTAAATTCCACACAGCGGTGTGCTTTACACACCCAGACGCGGATCTGAGCGAGTTTGACGAACAACTTCGTAGACGCTGCCGCCCCATTACACTGCCCTGGGAGGATTTTTCCGTCCTGACGATTGACGAGGTGCCGAGATGGGCGATCTCATTACGATTTGAAGCGGGGGGGGAACGTACCAGTGGCTTCAGCCGGTACCGTCTGACTCCCCAACAAATCAAGCGTTTTTTGAGCGAGTTGTTTGACCTTGATCCCTGGGCGGAGATCGAAGAGTTGATGCCAACTGGTGAACCCTACGCCTATCTCACACTCATCGAAAAAGAGCGGGAACTTCAGGTTTTTGGGTTGGATCATGATGTAATTACCCTGGGCCGCGACCCGAGTAC
>DATDOR010000269.1:0-4179 GCA_035293165.1 Anaerolineales bacterium
CTTCAAATACAGTTTCCAGCGAGACGTTTTGCAGAATGAAATACATGTCCACTAAATCTTTGCGTGTCCCCCGGTCAATCATCGCGGCCAGTTTCATCGCGCCGATTTCAGGGATGGTTGCCAACTGGATGCCTTCCACCAGGAAGGGTTCTTGTACCAATGGGTAGAGATGTAATCGAAAAAAACTTATGCCCACTTCCCGCCAGGTAGCAACGAACGTTGCGTCCTGGTCATAGGTAATCGTCATCGAAGGATCGTCGAAAATTTCTCGTAATTGTGCCCGTTGATCAGCCCCCACAGAACCCGCCTCTTCGGAGAAAAAATCTAAATCCACCGAAAACCGGTGTCCCAAGTGCAGGGCTAACCCTGTCCCACCCGCCAGATAAAACTGATCAATGGGTGGAAATTCTTTGGCCTTTTGAAACGCCTCACGCGTAGCAGGCGTGAGGGCGTCCCAATGTGGATGGTTTAATGTTTCCACAATTCCCCCTTCGCTGTTGGAAAATCGTTCTGTTTCCACTTCCGCATCGCAAGCAACTTCCGCCAATAATTAAAACTCGAAGGTTTTAGCCACCGCGCCCCATGCTCGCGCAGGAAAAGGCGAATCCGCTTAACCCCGTACAGACCGAAAAGCCAGCGAATTTCATCCCAGGTGCCAAAATCCAAAGTGCGTTGGATAATCAGATTGGCATCGCGCACCAACTCCAGGTCATCCAAATCATATTCCTGGAAATAAGGCTTGAGGCCAATGGGAATAGTTTTCGTGGGGTTAAAATTTGTGTCCATATACAGGTTTATTTTATCATTGACTGTCACTTTTCCCCCGTCTCTCTCCTTAACTATCAAACCCACCATGAAACCCCTCACCCACCACATCTCCCTCGTCACCGGCGCCAGCCGGGGCGTCGGCAAAGGCATCGCCCTGGCACTCGCCGAAGCGGGCGCAACCGTCTACCTCACCGGGCGGACGGTCAAAGAAGGCCAACAGGATGAAAACCTAACCGGTACGATTTACCAGACCGCCGAAGCCGCCACCCAACTCGGCGGGCGCGGCATCGCTCTGCCCTGCGATCACCGGAACGACGCCGAAGTCAAAGCCGCTATTCAACGCATCCTGGACGAGCAGGGACGCATTGACATCCTGGTCAACAACGTTTGGGGTGGGTATGAATTTATGGAAGAGGACAATGGCGAGTTCACCTGGTTCAACAAGTTTTGGGCACAACCCATCTCGCGCTGGGACGCGATGTTCCAGGCGGGGGTGCGCGCCCATTTCGTCGCCAGTGCGCTCGCCGCGCGGGCGATGGTCGCTCAACGGAGCGGGCTAATCGTCAACATCTCCTACTGGGCCGGGCAAAAATATCAAAACAACGTCCCTTATGGGGTCGCCAAGGCCGCCGATGACCGGATGGCGATGGACATGGCACACGAACTGCGGGGACACAACGTTGCTGCCGTCTCGCTCTACCCCGGGCTGGTGCGGACGGAACGCGTCCTGCGGGATGCCCAGTACTTCGACATGAGCAACTCCGAGTCGCCGGAATTCACCGGGCGGGCTATCATCGCACTCGCCGCCGACCCGCATGTGATGGAAAAATCCGGCAAAATCCTTGTCGCCGCCGCGCTTGCATTAGAATATGGCTTCACCGACACCGATGGCCGCCAACCTGTTCCATTGACTCTCGAAACCTCATAAACTTATTTGTACACAGATGGCACAGATTTTACAGAGGGACACAGAAAGTTATATAAAAACTTCTGTGTTGTTCTGTTTTCTCTGTGCCTTCTGTGTACCAGCCCTCCAAAAATGCCCCGAAGCGACAATCTCCACGAAATGCCCTCCGATCTCCCCGTCCCCACCGATGACGGCGCGTGCGATCACCTGCCGGGGATGAAGGTCCCCGCACTCGAACTGCCTTCCACCGCCGGGCGGAGCATCACCCTGACGAATTTACCGGGACGGACAGTGGTCTACCTCTACCCGCGCACCGGCCAACCGGATGTTGATCCGCCCCTGGGCTGGAACGAAATCCCCGGTGCGCGAGGATGCACGCCTCAATCGTCGGATGTACTCATCCGCAGCGCCTTCCGCGATCACTTTCAGGAATTGCAGACCCTCGGCGCGGACGTGTTCGGCCTGTCCACGCAAGACACCCCCTACCAACGCGAAGCCGCCGCACGCCTCCACCTGCCCTTTGAACTCCTCAGCGACGAACATCTCGCCTTCGCCCATGCTCTGAACCTGCCCACCTTTGAAGTCGCAGGCATGGCGCTGATCAAACGGATCACCCTTATCCTGAACGCGGGCATCATCGAAAAAGCCTTCTACCCCGTCTTCCCCCCCGACAAAAACGCCGAGGAAGTGATTGAATGGCTTTCAGAAAACTTACACCACTAAGGATACAAAGGTACACGAAGGAATCATAAAAACCTTTGTGCTCCTTCGTGCCCTTCGTGTTTTAAAAAAAAGACATGAAATTCGGCCTACGCAACACCTCCTTCGTCTACCCCAATGGCACGGGCGACATCTGGGAAGACACCAAAGCCCACGTCCAACGCGCAGAACGGGACGGATTCGCCTCGTTTTGGGTGATGGATCACTTCTACCAACTCCCCGTTCACGGCTCGGAAGGGGAACCGTTTTTCGATGCCTGGACGATTCTCCCTGCCCTTGCGGCAGTGACAAACCGCATCCGGCTGGGGGCGATGGTGTCCCCGGTCGGGTACCGCAACCCTGCCCTGCTCGCCCGGATGGCCGCCAGCCTCGACCATATCAGCGGTGGTCGGATGAACTTTGGTTTCGGCGCGGGCGGTTACAAACCGGAATATCAGGCTTACGGTTACGAGTTTGAAGAAAAAGGTTCTGTCCGCCTCGCTCAAATGAAAGAAGCCCTCGAACTCATCCTCGAACTCTGGCACGAACCCCGCACCACGTTTCACGGCCAATTCTTCCACGTCGAAAACGCCATCCTCGAACCCAAACCCTTGCAAAAACCCCACCCGCCCATCCTGATCGGCGGAGTCGGGCCGAAGATTACGCTTAAGATCATCGCCGAGATGGGGGACGCGTGCAACCTGTGGGGGCCACCCACCTACTTCGCTGAACAGCGAGACACCTTGAAACGCCACTGCGACACGGTCGGGCGGGACGAATCCACGATTGAAAAGACGACCTACGACCTCGTCCTCTGCGCACCAACGGAGGCCGCGCTGAAAACGAAAATCGAACGGCTACTGCCGAAAGGCGTGGAGTCGTGGATGACGTTCGTCGGCACCCCGTCGAAGTTGGTGGATTTGGTGGGTGAGTACGCCCGCGTGGGGGCGGATCATCTCTGTCTGGATTTTGCCGGGAATGATCCGGAGTCGTATAGGTTGTTTGTTAAAGAAGTGATGGGGAAAACTTCGATTTTCTCTCCCACAGGTGCGTCGCACCAAAGGACTAATTTCCAATGAATCGTCATGTCGCATGGCCCTTGAACTGGCTCATGTACAGGTGGTGGTAAAACCCTTGCTGTTCCAACAATGCTTTGTGATCACCGCGCTCGATGATTTCGCCATCCTTAATGACGAGAAGTTCACTGGCCTCGCGGATGGTGCTCAGGCGGTGGGCGATGACGAAACTGGTGCGCCCTTCCATCAGGCGTAACAACGCTTGCTGGATGCGAGCCTCAGTGCGGGTATCTACACTGCTGGTCGCCTCGTCGAGGATCAGGATGCGCGGGTTGGCCAGGATGGAGCGGGCGATGGTGAGCAATTGCCGCTGTCCCTGGCTGAGATTGCTCCCCCGTTCGGAGAGCCGGGTCTGGTATCCCTGCGGGAGCTGGCGGATGAAGTGGTCGGCATCGGCCATTTTTGCCGCTTCGATACACGCTTCGTCGGTCGCGCCCAACCGTCCGTACCGGATGTTTTCCATCACCGTGGCAGAGAAGAGAAAAGTGTCTTGCAGAACGATCCCCAACTGGCGGCGCAGGCTGGCTTTCTGCACCTGGCGGATGTCCTGACCGTCAATGGTGATCGCGCCTTCGTCAATGTCGTAGAAACGGGAGAGCAGGTTGACCAGGGTGGTTTTGCCCGCCCCGGTCGGGCCGACGAGCGCAATCGTTTGTCCGGGCCGCGCGCGCAGGGTCATGTCCTTGATTACCGGGACGTCCGGCAAGTAGCCAAAATGCGCCTGTCTGG
>DATDOR010000270.1:0-4923 GCA_035293165.1 Anaerolineales bacterium
GTTCGGTGTTCGGGTATGTCATCAGCCCGCCAAAGTGGAGATGGGGCGATTGGGCGATGAGACGAGCGAGATCGGCGGCCTGCGCAGGGGACTGCACCCCACATCGTTTTCCGCCCAGATCGCATTCCACCAGCACGGTCAGCGTCAACCGCGCGCGCTGTGCCGCGTCCGACAGACCGCGTACGACCGTTGCAGAGTCCGCCGTCACAGATAGGGTAGTGCGCCGGGCGAGTTCCACCAACCGGGCGAGTTTGGGTTCCCCGACAATGTTGTAGGGCAGGAAAATGTCGCTGATTCCCGCGTCGGCCATGACTTCCGCCTCCCCAATTTTCTGGCAGGTGATCCCCACTGCGCCCGCGTCCATTTGCATCTGTGCGATGGCGGGGATTTTGTGTGTTTTGATGTGTGGGCGGTTGGCAATGCCGTGTTTGTCCAGGTAGGCTTGCAGGCGGTGGATGTTGGCATCTAGGAGGTCGAGGTCAACGATACCGGAAGGGGTGTCGAGGTTGGGGAGGTTCATGGAAGGAAGTTATTTGTCACCCACATAAGCGATAACATCTATCTCGACCAAAATTCCCAATAGCTGGCTGCCCACCGTCGTTCGCGTGGGCTTGGGGTCAGGGAAGTAGGTAGCGTAGACTTTGTTGTAGCGTTGAAAATGGGCGAGGTCGGACAAGTGCGCGGTCACTTTCACCACGTCGGCCATCGTTGCACCGCCCGCTTCGAGGATGGATTTGATATTTTCGAGAACCTGCGCGGTTTGTTCTTCGATGGTATCTCCAGCGAGTTGACCAGTAGCAGGGTTGGATGGCCCTTGCCCCGAGACGAAGACGAAATCACCGACATGCAGACCAGGGGAGTAGGCTCCGGCGGGTTTGGGAGCGTTGGAGGGGAAGATTTGTTGTTTCATGGATACCTCAATGGCTGATGTGCCCACACCCGCCTCAAAAACTGCAGCCAGTTGCCGTGCATGATGTTAGTGATATCGGCATCAGCATATCCGCGCTCGGCGAGTATGGCAGGGATTTTTTGCAGGTCGGCGATGGTGTCAAGGTCGAGGGGGGATTCTTCGCGGCCAAAACCGCCATCGAGATCAGTGCCGAGGGCGGCGTGGTGAGCATTCCCGGCTAGCTGACAAATATGGTCAATGTGGTTGACGACATCGGTCAGGGTGGCGATGTTTTCGTTGTAGACGCCGTGATTCCAGTCGAGTTGGAGCATCCAACTGTCGAAAGCGACGCCGATGACGCCACTCCGTTCGATGACGGCGCGGAGTTGATCGTCGCTGAACTGGCGTTGGTGGGGGACAAGCGCGCGGCAGTTGTTGTGGCTGGCGAGGACAGGTCCGAAGTACACGTCGAGGGCTTGCCAGAAGGCTTGATCGGAGAGGTGGGTGAGGTCTAGGAGGATGCCGAGACGTTCCATCTCTTTGAGAAGGGCGATTCCACCGGAGATGAGGGGAAGCTCGGTTCCGGTGCCGCCTGCGTAGCGTCCGGGGCCGTAATGGGCCGGGCCGATGGCGCGTACCCCCGCGTGGTGCCAGGTTTCAAGCTGATCGGGATGCAGAATTGGATCGGCGCTTTCCATGCTGATGATCAGGCCGATGGGAGGAGAAGGATTTTTAGAATGATTTTTCCACTCCGTCCATTCCTGAAAGTGTTGGCTGAGTTCGGTGAGGGTGGTGAGGATACGAACATGCCCTTGTTCTTCCAGCGCGCGATAGTAGGCAAGTTGGCCGCGGGCGATGGCGTAGGCCTGGGCGGGGGTACCGTAGTCAATGTCGGGGCAGGGATTGCCGGTGGAGCGGGCGAGGAGGGTGGCAAAGCAGACAGCGACGCGCCCCTGGCGGAGTTCAGGGAAGGCGACGGTGTTCAGGCCGCGACCGGGGCCGGGCGGGCCGCCGTGTTCCTGGGTGCGGATGGTGTAAACCGATTGGAGCAGGTCACGGTTCCATTGGAGAGCGTTCCAGGCGAGGTCGAGGTGGGAGTCGATGATGAGCATTATTGCACTGTACAGTTAGACGATGAGGAATTATCAACGAGGCAGGTGTTTGGTCAGGATTTCTGCGCCGTCGGGGGTGACGAGGATAGCGTCCTCGAGGCGGACGGCGTCTTCTTGAGGGTAGTAGATGCCGGGTTCGAGCATGATGACCATGCCAGGTTCGAGTGGAGTGGTGTTGTAGGGGACGATGCGCGGTTCTTCGTGCGGGCTGACGCCGATGCCATGCCCTGTGTGGTGGGGGTAGACGGGGTAGCCCGCGTCTGCGATGAAGGCTCGGACTTTGCGGTCAATTTCGTTGGCGGGGACGCCTGGTTTGACGAGGGAGATGGCAAATTCAAGCGCTTCGGCAGCGGTGCGGCGCATCGCTTTTTGGCGTTCAGTGAGATCGGCGGTGTAGTAGGTATTACAGCTATCGCTCCAGTATCCTTCGACGCGGGTGCTGATATCCACCATGAGGGAGTCACCGGGGCGGAGGGGAAGGTCACCGGGCCAGCCTCCGATGTTGTTTTCTCGGTAACTGACGACACAATCGTTGCCGAAGGGAATGCGTTGCCCGGCTTTTTGCTGCACCGCGCTGTGTGCCGCGGCCCATACGTCCATTTCTTTCACCTCCGCGCGGGTCACTTGTTGCGCGGTCGCGTGCGCCAGGTCGGACAGGGTGAACGCCGCGCGCATTTTGGCGAGTTCTTCGGGGGTTTTGACCATGCGAAGGGGTTCGAACCAGCCATCCATCGGGACGATGTCCACGTTCGGGGGGACGAGAAACGCGGGGAGGTGGCGCATTTGCACGCTCAGTTTGCTTCCACCTTTTGCGAGGGTGTGGATGATGTGAGCGAGGTTATCCGCGCTGGGGATGGGACGGTCTATGGTGTTTCCGGCGTACCGTGTAACCGGGATCGTGACTCCGGTGGTGTCAGAGAAATCAATGACGATCAGGGTGTATTCCCCATCTTCGTACCAGACGAGCGGTGGGCCACCCGCGAACGGGCCATAACCCAGTTGGAGGGGGGAGGCGTATCCAGTGAGCCAGGTTACGGTGTCGGGGTTGGCAAAAAGGGCACAGGCGAGGCCGCGCGAGCGGAACAGGTCCTGGGCGCGTTGGCGTTGTTCGTTGTGCATGCCCGCATTATACAACCGAATCGCAAGCCCCCGTCAGGTTTTCTGAGGCGGGGGCTTTTTTGCTCCATTATGCCCATTTTCTCCCTTTCACCCCCACATACTCCGATTGTGGGCGAATGATCCGCCCGGCCTCGATCTGTTCAAAACAGTGGGCGATCCAACCAGCGGCGCGGGCAATAGCAAACGTCGGGGTGAACAAATCCACGGGCAAATTCAACCCGTGCAGGAGCAGCGCCGTGTAAAACTCCACATTCGTTTGCAGATTGCGCCCCGGTTTGTGTTCTTCGAGGAGATGAATGGCCGTTTTTTCGACGTGGCGAGCCAACTCATACAGGGTCATATCCCCATCTGCTTCGTACATCTCACGCGCGGCGGAAGCCAATACGGCCGCGCGGGGGTCGTACACCTTGTACACGCGGTGTCCAAACCCCATCAACCGCTCACCGCGCGCCAGCTTGTCCCGTAACACGTCCTCGGCTCGTTCAGGTGAACCAATCTCAAAGACGGTATCCAATGCTGGCCCCGGCGCGCCGCCGTGTATCGGGCCTTTCAACGCTCCAATGGCCCCTGTGATCGCCGAGACCAAATCCGAACCAGTGGAGATGATCACCCGTGCGGTAAAGGTCGAAGCATTCAGGCCGTGATCTACGACGGTGTTCAGGTACCTTTCCAGGCCGCGTATCCGGGCCGGGCTGGGTTCTTCGCCGGTCAACATAAACAAGTAATTGGCCGCATGTCTTAAATCTGAGCGGGGCGTGATGGGTTCCTGCCCCTGGCACAAACGCCAGTATGCGGCTACAGCGGTGGGGAGGCGGGCGAGCAAGGCTGGGGCTTGTTCGCGGAGTTCGACCGGGCTGTCCAGGTTGAGGGTTCCTGCTGCCATGCGAAGTACATCCATCCCATTGGCATTTTCTTGGGCAGCGGCGCGGAGCAAGTCCATCGTTGCAGTGGGGAGGGTGCGGTGCGCGGCCAATTGCGTCTGAAAATTAGAAAGATGGTCTGCGGTCGGCAAATCCCCATACCAGAGTAAGTACACCGTCTCCTCAAACGTCGCCTTCCCCGCCAGTTCTTCTAACGCAAATCCGCCGATGATTAACTCCCCGCGTTGTCCGTCTACGCTGCTCAAACGGGTTTGCGCGGCGACGACGCCTTCGAGTCCCGGAACGAAACCATTCTGTGCCATATGAAATCTCCTTCCAGAGTGGCAATGCCCCGGAAAAAAGGTGTGTGGGGAGGACACCCCCCCCACCTTTTTTCCAGAGATACCTCTACTTTAGCGTGAGCAGTTACGATTTTTGAATATATATTGATTAAATTGTAGTGTTTCGTCAATATATTGTCAATCTTGATTTAATAATCAATATATTGTAAAATAGCCCCATGTCGCATTATCTTTCTGCTTCCGAAGCCGCCAGGGAACTTGGCATTTCTCTTTCCACGTTATATGCCTATGTCAGTCGCGGCATGATCCACTCTGAAACTGTGAATGATAACAGCCGTTCTCACCGTTATCTGCGCGAAGATGTAGAACGGCTTAAGGAGCGTAAAGAACAACGCCGCAATCCCGCCAAAGCCGCCGAAACTGCGTTGAATTGGGGGGAGCCTGTCCTGGAATCGGCCATCACCCTGATCGAGAATGGCCGCCTGTACTATCGCGGGTACGACGTGGTCGAACTGGCGCAGACTTGCACGTTGGAAGAAGTGGCCGGGTTGATCTGGTTGGGAAAATTGGGTGTGGATTTGTTCGCCCATCCTTTGTTGCGTGTAGCCAAAATACCTGCAAAGATTATCGAAGGGATGATG
>DATDOR010000271.1:0-2858 GCA_035293165.1 Anaerolineales bacterium
CCCTCCGCCCGCTTGACACCGGCCCCATCATCGAATCCTTCAAAAAGACCAATCGCGCCGTAATCGTCGAAGAAGGCTGGAAATCCTTTGGCGTCGGCTCCGAAATCGCCTCCCGCATTTACGAAGAAGCCTTCGACTACGTAGACGCCCCCATCAAACGCGTTGCCCAAACCGAAGTTCCGCTCCCTTACAACCGTACCCTAGAACAGTCGGCTTTGCCCCAAATCTCCGACATCGTCAAAGCCGTCAAGGAGGTCCTGTAATGGCCGATACGATTACTATGCCCAAACTCGGCTTTGACATGGCCGAAGGTGTGCTTGTCCGTTGGGTTGTCCCCCTGGGCGGGCAGGTGAACCGCGGCGAAGTCCTGGCCGAAATCGAAACCGACAAAGCCACCGTCGAAGTCGAATCTTCTCACTCCGGCACGATTCTGAAATATCTGGTCGAAGAGGGCGACATCGTCCCGGTCAACGCCCCTATCGCTATCGTAGGTAGAGAAGGGGAAGATGTAAGCGATGTCCCAACCGGGGAAAGCGCCGCGCAGCCAAAGGAATCCACGTCCGAGCCGGTTGCCACGCCCGCGCAAACAGAACCCGTTCCGGCAAGAACGACGCCCCCTGCCGGGATGGGCGAACCTTCGACGGACGGTGCTGGACTTCCAGGCGGCGTCCGCGCCTCGCCCGTTGCCCGCAACATCGCTCGCGAAAAAGGCATTGACCTCACCAAAGTTAAAGGCACTGGCCCCAGTGGCCGCATCACCAAAAAAGACGTGGAAGGATACACCCCCACCGCAGCCGCTGCCCCGGCCCCGACCTTTACCCTCGCCCCCGCGTTCGTCACCCCCACGCGTGAAGACACGACCATTCCTCTCACTAAACTGCGCCAGGCTATTGGCCGCCGGATGACCGAGTCCAAACAGAACTTCCCGCACTTTTACGTGTCCTACGAGTACAACCTGGACAAACTGATGGCTGTCCGCGAACAGGCAAACGCCGCACTGGCCGACCTGGGTGTGAAACTCTCCGTCAATGATTTCATCATCAAAGCGGCGGCGCTCACCCTACACGATTTCCCGAACCTGAATGCCTCGCTGGGGGACAACGAAATCGTCCGGCACGGGCATTTCAACATCGGGGTCGCTGTTGCGGTGGAGGGCGGGTTGACGACCGTCGTGGTTCACGATGCCGACCAGAAAACCCTTGGCCAGATTTCGGTAGAAGTGAAAGCAATGGCCGGCCGTGCCCGCGAAGGCAAAGTGAAGCCCGACGACATGGACGGCTCGACCTTCACGACCAGCAACCTGGGCATGTACGGTGTGGACGATTTCATCGCCATCATCAATCCGCCCGAAGCGGCGATCCTGGCCATCGGCGGGGCCGCCCAAGTCCCCGTCGTCAAAGACGGCCAGCTCGCCGTCGGCTGGCGCATGAAAGCGACCCTCTCCGCCGACCATCGCGTGACCGATGGGGCGGAGGCGGCGAAGTTCATGCAGGCGTTGGCGAAGTATTTGGAAGAGCCGTTGAGGTTGATGGTCTAGCGAATTTCAAGTGCGTCGCACCTGATTGGTACGACGCACTTTTTTTCGGGTCTTTTCTACTCTTGGCTGAGTAGTTACGTTTTGTTTTTGATATAATGAGGCACAATACCTGAAACAATCTGTTTTGGAATAGGAAGTTTCCCCATGTCTGATTCTATACTCGTCCAATTAGAAATCCCTACTGAAATTGCGAAATTTAAACTGCCGGTAGGAGTGAACCAGCGCTTGCAAGACTTGTTGGATCGCCAGGATCAAGGAGATGAACTTTCTCCTGCTGAACGCTTAGAGGCTGAAGGTCTCGTTACCTTGAGTGAGTTTCTTTCTCTTCTGCAACTGCGCACGAAACGCGCAGCACGAGAAGCCTGATTTTGTGAGGCATATTCCTGGGAGATTACGAAAACAGGTCATCAAGCACGCGGGTAATCGCTGTGAATTTTGCAAATTGTCTCAAGAAGGACAGGAAGCGACTTTTCATATTGACCATACCATCCCTGTTTCCGCTGGGGGAGAAACGATCCTTGCGAATCTGGCGTTAGCTTGTGTTTCTTGTTCTTTACACAAAGCTGCGCGCTAGAGAGTGCAAGATCCAAAAGATAAAAAGCAAGTCCCTTTATATAATCCGCGCAAAGAGCATTGGGAGGATCACTTCCGTTGGGAGAGTGTGGTTCTGATCGGGATAACCGCTATCGGACGCGCAACTGTCGAGGCGTTAAATATGAATCGAAAACTGATTCTCGCCATCCGGCGTGAGGAAATGCTCGTCGGACGCCACCCTCCTGAAAAACCATCTTGGTAACTACTCAGCCCAGAGCACACCAGGGGCTGAACCCTCCGTCTATCAAACAACGCCCACTTCAACGGGCTGAAAGAGCCGGATTCATCCGGCGTGGCTCAGTAGCCCGGCGGTTCAGCCGGGCGGGGATTGTCGGATTGATTTGTCAAAGTGCAATAACCTGAACAGTTACAAATTGCCTTGACAAATAGAGTTCACGCATGAAAGCGACCCTCTCCGCCGACCATCGCGTGACCGATGGGGCGGAGGCGGCGAAGTTCATGCAGGCGCTGGCGAAGGTTTTGGAAGAGCCGGTGAGGTTGATGGTGTAAAAACGAATTCCATCCTTCAGGTATATTGGTTGGATGTTTCCAGATCAGGAGCGTATATGAGATACACCTTGTTTCAACAAATCGCGCTGGCTTATGACTTGCCTGAAAAGGGCTTAAAAAAGGGGGATGTTGCCACCATTGTCGAGCATCACCCGTTTGCCCGTGGGGAAGATGGCTATTCGCTCGAAGTGTTGAAACAAGGTGTATCTCATATACG
>DATDOR010000272.1:0-4090 GCA_035293165.1 Anaerolineales bacterium
GGGGCAACCGATACCCGGAAATTTGCACGTTCCCCATCGTCGGAGAAGAGAGCGAAGCCAGGACACGGAGAAAAGTTGTTTTTCCCGCACCGTTTGGGCCGAGTAAGGCGACAAATTCCCCCTGCTCAACCTGGAAATCCAGCCCGCGCAGGATCGTTTTTGGGCCAAAGCGTTTAATCAGTTTGGTGACAGTGATCATTTGTGAAAAGGAGAAGAGGTGAAAAGGAGAAAAGGCGATTAGCGCACCTTATCGCCTTTTCTCCTTTTCACCTTCTCTCCTCTGCTAAAAGTTTCCTTAACTGTTCCTTCAATACCGCCCGCCGTTGGAGATAGGCCTCCTCTGGCAGTTCACCTGCTTTGAAATAATCGTCCAGCGCGATGATGGCATCCATCAGGCTCTCCGTATCCATTCCATCCGGCAGTGCGTCAAGTGGTTCTTCCTCATCTTCTTCGTCAAATTCATCCTCAACGAACCCATTTGCATTGGAACGACGGAAAAGCCATATACCGGCCCCTAATACCGCCACCCCTAACGCACCCAGTCCAATTGCCAGGTTTGAACTCGATCCAGCCGCGACCGGGTTCGATCCCCCTAAATCGGGTTGCCCTGATAAACTGAGTACCAGTTGTCCATCCTCAGGCAACGCGCCACCAGTGAATAATTCATACGGGACCCCTTGAACATCCTGAATTCCCCCGCTCACCAGACCATTTCCTTCGACCTTGACGCCAACATCCGGCGCGAGAACGACCAAATTCTGGACCGGCAAATGAAAAGGTTGCAAAATTTCTAACCCACGATCATAAGGCATATCAAATGAAAACAACACCTGGTGTTGTCCCTGGCCAGGGACAATTGCCCGTAAGTCTCCGAAGCCATCCGCCGTTTCCACAAAATCCCGGCCCAGCGCACCCTCTTGAAACTGCAAATTGCTTGCACCGGGAGGAAGCGCGAACGTCATTGCGGGTTCATTGGCATCATTAGGAACGATCACCCGGTCAGACAGATTTGTAATAATGACCAACTCTGCCACTCGTACCTGTTCCTCGGAAATAAATTCAAAAAGCACATGCAGCCGATCTACCACCAACCCTGAGGTATTGGTGTCCGTTTCATAAATGCTGACGGGGAGCACATATTCATTCACCCCAGCCTCAACCACCGCCAGCTCGGAAGTGTAAGTTGTATTCTTGTAATCAACGGTCAAAATATAAGCCCGTCCGGCGGGAATTTCTACCCCATCAAATCGGAAAGTCCCACCGGTTTCAACAGTGGTTGTTATCGAGATCACTTCCTGGAACTGATCGAATCCGTGCAACACCACTTCTAGATCAGAGGGAATCTCTCCCCCGGAAATATTGACCACCTGTCCGGAGAAAACCCCTTGACCTGTTGCAACGGCTTCTACCTCTGGCTGTGCTTCCGCCGTTTCCCCTTCGCCAGGGGAGACGACTTCCTCTTCCAAACCGGAGGTGTCCTCCGCCGAACCGGAGGTGTCCTCCGCCGAACCGGAGGGGGCGAGCGGATTATCAGACGCGATCTCCTCCTCGGGCGGGGCGAAGGTCAGGTTACGGAGGTAGTCGGTGATTGCCCAACGATCACTTTCGCTGAGACCAATGGTGACAGCAGGGATTTCAGGCAGGTTGGGGTGGATCATCCCTTCTAACAAGTCAGCTTTGGAGCGCTCGGACATGAGCAATTGGTCCCCAAAACTTGTCACCCCATTGGTGAAGTTAACCGCGTCGGGACCGTCCCCTAAACCAGTCTCTCCGTGGCAGGCCACACAATTCTCCTGAAAAAGTTCCTGCCCGCGTGCCACTGTCTCTTCGGGGGCGCTAAGCGTATAAACGTGAGCAATCACATCCCAACGTTGACGTTCGGTCAGGCTGAGGAAGGGGGGCATAAAGCGGTCAATCCGTCCTTCGGTCACAACGCGAAACCACTCGCTAGGGTACGATTGGCGTGCGAGTTCTGCCGTGCCAATGGGGGAAACAGGGTTCGGGAGGTCGTTGGCATCGGGGCCATTTCCTAGCCCTTGTTCCCCATGACAGGGTTGACATTTTTCGGCAAAAATGACTTTCCCTGCTACAGGATTGGGAGGCACGGACGGGTAATACATGATGTCCTGCGTTGGCGGCGGAGGAATGTATTCGTATCCAGGCGGGGGGGTGATATCTTGAGCCAGGGAGGCGCAGGCGGTAGTGAGGAATAATGTGAGAACGAGGGAAAGCGAGAGAACAATGGAGCGAGCTGGAGAAAAAGCGAGAGACCGCAAAAGGGATTTCATTAGAGGTTAACCCCACATTTGGAACAGAATTTGTCGTTAGTTTGGATAGGATGTCCGCATTGGGAACAGAATCCGGCGGATTTGGTTTTTCTTGTGCGGCGGCGAGTCGCCAATAAGGCTTCAATGTCGTCATCAGGGTGGTGAACGGTATTATTATGGATGCCATTGCCAGGCGACGCCAGCAGTTGTTCCCGCCTTGCAGCGATCGCGGCTTCCAATGCGTCGGGATGTGATTTGGGCTGGGGTTGGGAAGCGTCCATTATTTTTAAGATTTCCGCACCTTGTTGGAGCAGCGCCGCGCGGGAAACCGGGTAATCGGCTTCGGGAATTTTGCCGAGTTTGTAATCGAAGTCCAACTCTTGGAGTGCGTCCAGGACGCGGTCACGCCGGGCGAGCCAGGTGGAAAACGCTTGCTCTTCTTCAGTGACGCCAACGGCTTTCCGGTCAAGCAGCGGGCGGGCGATGAAGATGGCAACGAGGATAAAGAGCGCGATGAGGAAGAATAATGATCCGAGGTCCATGAGCAGTTAGGGTTCTAGCAATGGGTCAATTATCCCAGTGATTTCTTGTAAATTTTGAAACGGTGAGATTTTGACCGCTGCGAGTTTACCTTCTTTGTCAATGAAGTAGGTTTCGGGAACGCCGGTGATGCGGAAAAGCTGGGAGATGCGGGTGCCAAGGTCAGGGCCGTTGTGATAGGTGATGTCAAATTTGGCGAGGTAGCCCAGGGCTTCGGGTTCGGTGTCAACATAATCCACACCGAGGAAAACGACATCTCCCCGCGTTTCATAGAGCCGCCAGGCGGCTTCGAGGTCGGCGGCTTCCTGCTCGCAGGGTTTACACCAGGAGGCCCAGAAGTTGATCACGACGACCTTGCCTCGTAGTTCATCAAGAGAAACGACACCACCGTCAAAAGTGGTGAGGGAAAAGTCAGGGACGTTAGAGCCGATAGTGATAGGGCCTTCTTGCGTGCGGCGCAGGCCAATGGCGACGAGGACGAGCAAGGCGATCAGGCCAACCCAGACAACCAGCCAACCCCAAGATGATTTTTTAGGGTGGGTGAGGGTCTCATCGGGTTGAGGAGCGGTTGAGGGGGAAGAGGTGGTTTCCATTTCAATTGTTATTTGTTGATCGTTAATTGATAATTGTTATTTGCAAATGACGCCGGACAGGTTCACGCACAATTAACCTTAACCATTGGCAATTAATTTCTCCGCTTCAATTCTTCTTCGAGACGACGTACATAATCGTCATCAATGGTGGGAGGGGCATCGGCCGAGGCGAGTTGGGGTGCGTTGGCTTTCCAGGTTTGCAGGACGCGGAAGACGATAAACGCGCCCGCCAGGACGATAATAGGCGGGATAACATAAACAAGCCAGTTGAGACCGGTGCGCGGGGGTTCGGCCAGGACACGGTCACCATATTGTTGGACGAAATAGTCTTTGATTTGCTGTTCCGTCCAGCCTTCGGCAAGGCGCTGGCGGATGAGTTCCCGCCATTGGGCACAGGCTTGTGTGGGGCATACGTCGAGGGGGACGTTTTCACACACCGGGCAGTACATGTCTTTGGCGATGGCGTTGACTTCATCGTCGGGGATGACAGGGGTAGACTCCTGGGCAATGGCAGGGGTGGCGAGGAGCAGGGTGAAGATGAACGCCAGGAAGATGAAGCGTGAGACATAAGGCGTGAAACGCGATGTGTGAAACATGATGCGTGACATTCGTATGTACCTGTGTACCTGTCTACCTTTTGTACCTTCCCTACGCCTTTGCCCCAATAACTCGCTGGTGTGAAGTCACTTT
>DATDOR010000273.1:0-2645 GCA_035293165.1 Anaerolineales bacterium
ATCGAAGGCACTTACTCCTTTGTCACCGACACCCCGGACTTCTGGCGGCGCGCCGACCAGAAATACCCTGAACATGGCCAGCGCTTCACCGGTGAACCTGCCTATTTCAAACACATCACTGAAGCCGCGTCCGCCATGCTCGAAATGACCAACACCACCCCAGCGGACTACCAATACGCAGTCTTCCACCAACCCAACACCAAATTCCCGACCCGCGTTGGCAAATCGCTGGGCTTTACGGATGAGCAAATGAAAACGGGCCTCCTCGTCCCTGTCATCGGCAACACCTACTCCGGCGCGGCTATCATCGGCCTGACTGCTATCCTGGACGAAGCCCAGCCCGGCGACCGCATTTTCCTGACTTCCTTCGGCTCTGGTGCAGGTTCGGACGCAATGGTGCTAACCGTCACCAACCAACTTCCCGTCCGCCGCAACCTCGCCCGTAAAACCCAGGACTACATCGCCCGCCGCACACAGATTGACTATGCGGAATACGTGCGAATGCGGGGAAAGATTGTGATGAAGTAATTTGTAATGGAGTAATTATGACTGACGTACTCATCGCCGGAATCGGCCAGACCCAGGTAGGCGAACACTGGGATGTGTCGATCCGTGAACTGGCACTTTATGCCATCGAAGCTGCTGTAAAAGATGCTGGGGGACTGCGCCCGCAGGCTTTGTTTGCGGGGAATATGCTTGCTCCCGCCCTTTCTCGCCAATCCCATCTGGCAACGTTGATCGCCGATTTTGTCGGGCTGACGGGTATTGAAGCATCTACCATCGAGGCCGCTGGCGCGTCGGGGGGCGTGGCACTCCGCGCGGGGTATCTTGCCGTCTTGTCTGGGGTGGTGGACGTGGCCCTGGTCGTGGGCGTCGAAAAAATCACCGATCAGGTTGGGGGGAGTGTCGAAAGCGCAATATCCACAACCACGGACGCGGATTACGAAGCCGAACATGGCCTGACGACCACCGCACAGGCCGCCCTGCTCATGCAGCGTTACCTGCACGAGTTCAAACCGCCTCGCGAGGCGTTTGGGGGTTTCCCGATCACCGCCCACGCGAATGGAAAAGGCAACCCGAACGCGATGTTTCGCAGTACGGTCAAGCCAGAAAGCTATGCCCGCGCAGGGATGGTCGCCGCGCCACTGAACATGTTCGACGTGGCTCCCAACGGCGATGGAGCCGCGGCCGTTGTCCTCATCCGGCCAGGGTTGTTGACCGATCGGTTGGAACACCCCCCTGTCCGGATCAGTGGATCGAGCGTCGTCACCGACACGCTCGCCCTCCACGACCGCCCGGATCCGCTGGATTTCCGTGCGGTACGGACTTCTGTCGAGCAGGCCTGCCGCCAGGCCGGGATCATGCCCCAGGATGTGGATTTGTTTGAGTTGTACGACGCGTTTTCGATTTATTCCGTGCTCTCCCTGGAGGCCGCTGGGTTTGCGGCACGCGGCCAGGGGTGGAAGTTGGCGGAAAACGGTGGCATCTCCCTGTCGGGGTCGCTTCCGCTCACCACATTTGGCGGGCTGAAGGCGCGCGGAAACCCTGGGGGGGCAACGGGAGTGTATCAAGTCGTCGAAGCAGCGTTGCAGTTGCGCGGCCTGGCTGGGGCCAACCAGGTTCTCGAAGCGAAGCGCGCATTGGTGCAGTGTTTCGGCGGCCCGGCAAGTACCGTCGTAACCCACATCCTTGAAAGACTTTGATAGCTTTTTTGCTGACTCTGATAGTTTCTGACAGTTTCAAATCGGTAGAATGTGACCGTATTCACAAAAAAATTAGTGACTACTCAGCCAGTGTATGATGTAGCCGAAAAAAAGGTGTGCAAGGGGAGTGTACACTCCCCTTGCACACCTTTTTTTCGGGAATTCCCTAGCTTCAGCCTGAGCAGTTACAAAATTTCAAACCCGTAATCTCGTTGGAGGTTCAAAATGGAAGTCGCACGACATTGGAGACTGAAAAAACAACGCTATGCCCTGGTGGGTGAAGTTTGCCCGCACTGTGATTCGAAAATTTTCCCGCCACGGGACATCTGCCCGGACTGCGGCCAGGAAGCGAAGGAATTGTATTCCTTCAGCGGGCGGGGGGAAGTGTATTCGTTTACAACGGTTTACGATGCGCCCGCCGGGTACGAAGAAAATGCCCCTTATACTGTTGCGCTCATTCGCCTGAATGAAGGGCCAATGGTCACAGCCCAATTGACCGATCTGGATGACCGGAATGTGGCGATTGGGACGCCTGTCGAGATGGTCACCCGTAAACTTCGCAATGATGGGGATGAGCGGGGGATGCTGGTATATGGGTATAAGTTTCGGCCCTTATTAAGCCAATAACCATTTATAGATAATCACATAGAACAACCCCTCCCAAAGGTTGGGAGGGGTTGTTTTTGTTTTATCGTCGTTCTCTTATCGTTCTTGCAACAAAAGTCGCAAAACTTGTCGAAGGACGACGAAACAAACACGCTAGAAGTTGGCCAGAATTTCCGTGAAGCGCCTGGTGGCTGGCTTCGATGGCTGGCCCTTTGAAAATGCCGAGAGGGTGGCCAACTTCCGGTTGGGCCGTTCGACAACGACGCGCCCATCGTTGCCAACCTTCGACCGGAGTACTTCGAGCGCCTCCAAGAAGCGGTCATCGGTTTTAGCGTG
>DATDOR010000274.1:0-3788 GCA_035293165.1 Anaerolineales bacterium
AAACGTTGCGAAAGCCCCCGCCGAATTCCCGATGTACGCCTGGAACTCCGCGAAAAACATCGCCATAGGCGGGGATCACATCGTGTTCTCTGCCGTGGGCGGGCCGCCGTTCGTCTCCGATCTCGACCGCGGGCGACGGGAAGGCAACCTGGACGATGTCCAAGCTCTGAACAAACTCATCCACCTGTCAGACGCCCTGACTTTGGGCGGGGGGCATCTGATTGAGCCACTGGACACCCCCGTCCCGGTCCGCCATCTGGAGACAATGTACTACGATCTGACGCTCATTGACAAGGTCCCGCAATCCTCGGTGTTGGGGCGCACGGCGGCGTTGGATTCGGTGACAATGGTCGCCATCGCCCACGCGGACGCCTCTGCTACAACCGAGGAAGCGCTAGCAGCTATTCAGCACAAACCGGTTGTTTTGGGTGTGGTCAACGTCAACAGCCCGCTCCGGTATGACGGCCCGATGCTGGAGGGGCTGATCACCCTTGCCCGGCATGGACAGGTTCCGGTCATTACCCCGTTCCTGATCGTCGGCGCAAACAGCCCGGTAACACTCCCCGCCGCGATCATGCAGCAGAACGCCGAAGTGCTCGCAGGCATGACTCTCGTTCAGTTGATCCATCCGGGCTGCCCGGTGATTTATGGCAACTTCGTCTCGCCAATTGATTTGCGTTCGGGCGCGATTCCTTTTGGCACGCCAGAGGAAACCTGGGCGCTGATCGCCGGGGCGCAAATGGCGCGGCATTACCATCTTCCTTTCCGCGGGGGCGGGTGTCTGACCACCTCGCAGGCGCCCGACGCCCAAGCCGCATACGAGTCCTTGTTTAGCCTTTGGCCGGCAGTCATGGCTCATTCCAACGTCATCAAGCAATCCGCCGGGTGGCTAGATGGTGGTCTCGTCGCCTCGTTTGAGAAGTTCATCGTGGATGTGGAAATGATCGAACGGTTTTATGCTATTCTACAGGAACGTTCAGTCAATGAAGACTCCCTGGCGGTTGAATTCATACACCAGGTTGGGCCGGGCGGCCATCACCTGGACACCGACCATACAATGGCGCGCTACCGAACCGCCTTCTACCACTCCGACCTGAGTTCGCGCCTCTCGTACGATGCCTGGGTAGAGCAAGGCCGTTTGGATACCGCCCAACGCGCCAACCAAAAATGGAAAGACCTGATTGACCGCTATGAACCACCCCCGATGGATCCGGGCGTTGTAGAGGCTCTGAAAGCCTACAAAACCCGACGAAGAGAAATATTGCTGAAATAAGAACGGTACACAGAAAGCACAGAGGATCACCGAAGGACACAGAAAATATCACTGTGTCTAACTGTATTTTCTGCGCCATCTGTGTACCAAAAATGGAGAAAAAAATGAACCCAGACATCATCATCATCGGCGCAGGAGTCATCGGGTGTGCAACGGCGTTTGAACTGTCCAAAGCCGGGTACCGCACCCTCACCGTTGATAAAAACAGCCAGCCAGGCGCAGGTTCTACGATCAATTCGTGCGCGATTGTCCGTTTGGGCTACTCAACCTACGACGGCATCGCCCTGGCGTGGGAAGGCTTTCAATATTGGAAGGACTGGAATAACTACCTCGGTGTGCGAGATGAACGCGGCCTGGCCCAGTTCGTCAACCACGGAACGCTGATGATGCTCTCCCCCGAACCCCGCCTCCAGCGCATGATAGCGTTGTTTGAACGCCTGCACATTCCCTTCGAAGTATGGGACATTCCGACTGTCCGGGAGCGGTTACCGTTTATCTCGACCGGGTCGTTCCATCCCCCCACGCGGTTGGACGATGATCGTTTTTGGGCTGAGCCGGAGGGCGAAATCGGCGGGGCGATTTACATCCACGAGGGTGGGTATATCACCGACCCGCAAATGGCGACGCACAACCTGATGGTCGCCGCGCAGGTGAAAGGAGCAGCGTTCCGGTTCGGGCGTTCGGTCGTGGACATTCGGAAATCTGCCGGACGCGTGGCAGGCGTCACGCTCGACAACGGCGAACAGATTGACGCTCCTATCGTAATCAACATCTCCGGCCCGCATTCCGGCATGATCAACCGGATGGCGGGCGTCCTCGATGACATGAACATCCACACACGCCCCCTCCGCCACGAGGTCCACTTCGTCCCTGCCCCCAGCGAGCAAATCCCCCAACGCGCCAGCCACTACTCCGACAGTGACAGCGGTGTCTACTTCCGGCCGGCAACGGGGGACGCCATTCTCGTCGGCAGCAAAGACCCGGAATGTGATCCCCGCGAGTGGGTGGAAAACCCCGACGAGTTCAACTGTGAAGTCACCGAACAGCAGTGGAAATTGCAGGTCTACCGTCTCGCCAAACGCCTCCCCGATCTGCAAATCCCCGCCCAGCCGCGCGGGATCGTTGACCTGTACGACGTGTCCGATGACTGGCTGCCCATCTACGACAAATCCTCCCTGTCCGGATTTTACATGGCCGTTGGCACCAGCGGTAACCAGTTCAAAAATGCTGCTCCTGTCGGTTACATGATGACCCAACTCATCCACGCCGTCGAAAGCGGGCATGATCACGATGCCGAACCCGTCCGGTATCCTGCCGTGTATACGCATTTGGCAATCAACGTAGGCTTTTATTCCCGCCTGAGGAAGATCAATCAGGAAAGTAGTTTTTCAGTTTCAGGATAAGACCATGGACCCCATCACCAATGCCCAAATCATCGCCCAAGAGCTATACGATGCTGGCGTCCGGTACGTGTTTGGACACCCCGGCGGGGAAGTGGTAGAACTCATCGAAGCCCTCGCCCAGGCCGGGATTGAATTTGTGCTGATGGGGCACGAGTCGGCGGCCGCGCTGGCAGCGGGAACGCTCGGTCACGCGACCGGGGTGCCCGGCGTGTGTTTGGCGACGCTTGGCCCGGGCGCGAGCAACCTGACGCTGGGGATTGCGGAAGCCTGGCTCGAACGCCATCCCTTGTTAGCCATTTCTGCCCGAACACCGGATAACAAATCCTGGTACAACCACCAGCATTTACCGCTCAACGAACTGTTTGCGCCGATCACGAAAGAATCCATCGCCCTGACGGATCACGCGTGCGATGAACAAATCCGGTACGCGATCGGGGCCGCGCTCACTCCCCCGCGCGGGCCGGTTTACCTGTCCCTGCCGGGGGACGTGGCCGCGAGTCCGCCAAATCCTACTGGCTCGATCAGCCAGACAATGTATTTCACCAGGCCGACCGATTTGGAAAAACTGACCCCGATTGCCGAGGCTCTCAACCGCGCGAAACGCCCGGTCGCCGTCATGGGGATCGCCCTCGATCAGCGCCAGGATGCCCTTGCCGTGCGCGATTTTTTGGTCGCTACCGGCCTGCCCTACGCGGATACCCCGAAAACGAAAGGGCTGGCAGACCCGGACGGCGTAGGGTATTTGGGCACGTTTCTCTCTTCTTCCGGGGCGTCGATCCTTAACCAGGTGATCGGGGAGAGCGATTGTATTTTAGGTATTGGCTATGACCCGGTCGAGTCGACCTATCCTTGGCATTTGGGAGACAATTATTACGCAATAACCCATGAGTCTGCCGCTTTCGGTTCGTTTTGGCCCAGAAACGAGGCAACTGGAGACGTGTCGGAGCTGTTGAGAAGTCTACAAGCGCAATATGACGGCATCCCGGATTGGAAACCCGCGGATTTCGCAGCCATTCGCGCTCAGGTGGCCGCAGCCATCACTCCCGATGTGGATGCCAGCGAAAAAGGGCTGGCTCCGTTAACCATCGCTCACGTGTTGCAAACCCACCTCC
>DATDOR010000275.1:0-10931 GCA_035293165.1 Anaerolineales bacterium
GGTGTACACCCCCTGCGGACACCATTTTTTCGGATAATCCCCTCACCAAGTGAACGGTTACCATTCAACTTTCGTTTCGTAAACGTAACTGCTCAGCCCAAAGTAGGAAATAGCAAAAAGTCATTCTTGGATGAGGACAAAGGGGCAAATGTCCCCTACAAAAAGGGACAGGTATCCGTTCAGGTAAAGCGATAACGGGAGTATCTTTAGGCTTACCATAAGAAATTCCCTTTAAATGTTTAGTCACACCAAAGGATTTGAAATGAGCGAAAGCGAAGAAATGTACCTGATCACCGTTGTTGGACTGAGCGAGCAAGAGCCGGACGCCCCAGTCCCTATCTCCCGGCTGGCGGCAGAACTCTCTGTTCAAACCGTTTCTGCAAACCAGATGATCCGCAAGCTGGCTGATGCCAGGTTAGTGCATTACGAGCCTTACAAAGGCGTCGAACTTACCGAAACCGGCCGGGAATGGGCATTGCACGTCCTCCGCCATCGCCGTTTATGGGAAGTCTTTCTGGTCGAAAAGCTTCACCTCTCACTGGAAGAAGCCGATGCCCTGGCCTGCCGGATGGAACATATCACCCCTTGCGAAGTTGCACAGCGCTTGTCTAAATATTTGGGCGATCCGGTCGTCAGCCCGCAAGGGAAACCCATACCGTCTAGTGTGGTAACAACGTTTGTCACAACACAGTCCCTCGCCGGTTTGTCTGTCGGGCAGACCGGCCAGATCATTTATTTGGATATGAACGCTCCCGCGCATAGTTTTTTTGAGTCGGAAGGGCTTCGTCCTGGGGTCATCCTGACTGTGGAAGCTGTCGGGAGTTCCGGCGGAATGCTCCTTCGCACCAACGGCCATACCATCCACGTTGATCCCACGCTTGCCCAAAAAGTCTTTGTCAAACTTTCCAATCCTTCGACTTCGCTCAGGACAAGTCTCTAATCTCCACGATCTAATCGCTACCCTTCCCTATGGATTGCCACTGCTCCTCCCCCAATTCCTCATCCCTCTCTTCCTCCACCGCCATCGCCTTGATCGGCCATCCGAACGTAGGTAAATCTGCCCTCTTCCAACGGCTCACCGGGCAACGTGTAATTGTCTCTAACTATCCAGGCACGACCGTTGAACTCACGCGCGGCGCGGCCCGCGAAATCCCTGACACGTTGATCGTTGATACGCCAGGGGTTGTTACTCTCCCTCCCCATACCGAAGATGAATTTGTCACCGCCCGCGTCTTGCTGGACGAACCGTTGAAAGCCATCGTTCAGGTGGGGGATGCCAAAAACCTGCGCCGCACGCTCCTGCTCACCGTGCAACTTGCCGAGATGGGCCGCCCGCTCGTGCTTGCGCTCAACATGATGGACGAAGCGGATGCGCGCGGGGTACGCGTCGATTCGGGACGATTGACTGGGCAGTTAGCCATCCCTGTCATCCCGACCACTGCCACACGCGGGACGGGGATTCCCGAACTGACCTCCGCCTTGCGCGGGGTGAAGACCCCCCCATTTCGGTTGAGTTATCCGGTGGAAATCGAACACACGGTAACGGAGATCAGCCTCCGTTTGCCGGAAACGCCCATTGCTCCCCGCGCGTTGGGGTTGTTCTGGCTTAGTGGGGATGTCGTCACGGCTGAATGGCTGGAAAAACGCGTGGAGCCGGGCGTGTACGCCGATCTGGTGAGCTTGCGGGAAGATTTGCAACGCTCTTTCGTGGAGCCGCTTTCGGTTGTGATCCAGGGGGTGCGGTTGCGGTTTGTTCAGAAGTTGGTGTTGGGGGTGGTCAAAGAGATGGGGAGCGGTTGGCGGGGGTTCAGTGCCACGCTGGGGAAACTGGCGGTCCATCCCGGTTGGGGGTGGGTGATCCTCGCTGGGGTGTTGTACGCCCTATACTGGTTCGTGGGGATTTTTGGGGCAGGAACCCTGGTCGGGCTATTGGAAGAAAATCTTTTTGGAAATGTGATCAATCCGTGGGTGAACGCGTGGATCACTCAACACATTCCAATCTCGTTCATCGTCGAGCTTTTGGTGGGCAAGTACGGCCTGTGGACAATGGGGATGACGTATGCGCTGGCCCTGATTTTGCCGATTGTGACGACATTTTTCCTGGCGTTTGGGGTACTGGAGGACTCCGGCTACCTGCCTCGGCTGGCGGCGTTGAGCAACCGGCTGTTTCAAAAATTGGGTTTGAACGGGAAAGCAGTCCTGCCGATGGTGCTCGGCCTGGGATGTGTGACGATGGCGACGCTGACGACGCGGGTGCTGGAGAGCAAACGCGACCGGTTTCTGGTCACGATCCTGCTCGCGCTGGCGATTCCCTGCTCGGCGCAGTTGGGGGTGGTG
Source organism: Anaerolineales bacterium (assembly GCA_035293165.1). Taxonomy (GTDB): domain Bacteria; phylum Chloroflexota; class Anaerolineae; order Anaerolineales; family JABWBV01; genus JABWBV01. Next base: position 2,338 of record DATDOR010000275.1, read on the forward strand.
ATGGGGATGCTGGCGGGGATTTCGTTTACGGCGACGCTGATTTGGGCGGGTGTGATGGCGTCGGTGCTGCTGGCGGTGGGCTGGCTGGCAGCGAAAGTGACACCAGGCGAACGCAACGCTCTGCTCGTGGAACTGCCCCCGATGCGCTGGCCGGTGTTCTCGAACGTGGTGATCAAGACGCTGGCGCGGCTGGAATGGTATCTAAAGGAAGTGGTGCCGCTATTCTTGATCGGCGCAGCGGTGATGTTTGGGCTAGACAAACTCGGCGCGCTGAACGGGTTAAGCCGGGCAATGGAGCCGCTGGTCGTGCGGTGGTTGGGCCTGCCTGCAGAGGCCAGTGCCGCGTTTTTGATGGGCTTTCTCCGGCGAGATTTTGGGGCAACAGGCTTATTTGTAATGGAAGCGCAGGGGTTGCTGACACCGTTGCAGGTGGTGGTAGCGATGGTGACGGTGACATTGTTTATCCCCTGTGTGGCGAGTGTGTTGGTCATCGCCCGCGAGCATAGTAACCGGGTAGCTGCGGGGATGGTGGTATTGATTTTCCCGCTGGCGTTTGTCGTCGGCGGGTTCTTGTACCGGCTGCTGCTGGTGATTGGATGGGGAACATGACGAAGATGATCACTTGTGCGATGTGCGGAACGGAATTTGACCCGGTCACGAATCCGGCGTGTGGGGCGTGTCCCCTGCATGCGGGGTGTACGGCGGTTTGCTGCCCGAAGTGCGGGTATTCGACGATTAATCACGAACAATCAAAGTTGGTGAAGATGTTTTCTGTATTTTTTCCGAAGAGAACGACTGAAATCGTTGCTACGAGCAGAGGGATGACGCTGGCGGATGTCAAACCAGGGAAACAAACCAATGTGACCGGATTTGCCTCCAATTTGTCTTCAGCTCGGCTGGCACATTTGCAGGCGTATGGGCTGGTGCAAGGCTATCCGGTGCGGGTGGTTCAGCAAAGACCCGTGACGGTGATTCAGGTGGATTTTGTGGAGCTGGCGCTGGAGGAGGAGTTGGCGCGGGGGGTGTTTGTGGATCAACCGTAGCCTGCCCCTTGTGGGCGGGCACAAGGCCCTAAACTACGAAACAATATTCGGCGCGAAGTCTTCCCAGAAATCGGTGGGGATGCGGATGGGGTGAAAGGTTTCCATGCTGACCCACACATACAAAGTGTTCACCCGCGCGAGCAACTCGCCATCTCCTACACGGCGGATTAGATAATGCCGGGTCGCGGTGGAGCGCCGTCCGTTTGAAACCCAGGTGCTGATTTCCAGGTGATCGTCCACCAGGGCAGGCTGCAAATATTCGATGTGATGCTTGCGTGGGAGGACGGCAAACCCGGCTTCAGCCATACGCTTCATCGGCCAGCCATGTGCGTAGCTGACCTGCACGCCCGCGTCTTCGATGTAGGAAAGGTACACGGCATTGTTCACATGCCCTACTCCGTCAATATCCCGCCATTCGACGCGGCGCGTGGCCGTGAACACACCCTCAGGGGGCGGAGGCGGTTCGGGGAAAGGGGCGCGCTTCCCCGCCTGAGCAGGTGTGCCTTCCGGGAAGAAAGCGGTTTTCAGAGATTCGGGAATGGCAAAGGGTTGGTTGGTGACCGTGTCCAGGTAAATCCAATCCGTATTCGCACGGGCGATGGGTTCGTTTCCCCCGTTTTTGTAGAATTCGTACATCCTTCGGGAACGCACCCGCCGGAAGTCACCCACCCAGGTTTTAATGGTGAGTGCGTCGCCATAAACCAGCGGGGCAAGGAACTCAATCTCCGTTTCGCGGATGAGCCAGGATTGGCCCAGTTCCTCATACCGGGCAAAATCATATCCCGCAGCGGCAGACGCAGCAAAAGCTGCCTCCTGCATATAGCGCAAGTAGTTGGCGTTGTTGACGTGCCCGTGGGCATCACATTCGTAAAAGCGGATGGGGAAGGTATGTTCGTGGGTGAGGGGCATGGGGTATATTCTACCCGCGCCAGTCAGGGTGGTGTTAGACGGATGAATGGGGAAGTGCCCATGATCGTGAGGGTATCCGTGTCCGGGTCAATTTTGATGCGAATCTCGCTGTTAATCCTCGAAGCAGTCCCTTTGACATCATAAAGCTCCAGGTCAATGTTGTTTTCTTCGTTACTCAAAACCCGGTAGTGCCCTGTGAGTTCAATTTCCGCGTTAAAGCAACAGTAGTAATAGTAGAACGAGCCGCCGTAAAATTCCCAGGTAACATGCAAATGGGACTCGGCAGGAATATTACTCAAGTGTTCACTTTGGTATTCCCAACGTCCTTGAATATATTCCTCATTTGGCCCCATACAACCCGCCAGGAAAATCATCAAAACAAAAGACGAAAAAACGATATGACGAAACGTGATCATCGTATCTCCAGAAATGTTCCTCCAACCCTGAATACTCTTACGGTCTAACCAGGGTTCATTTCATTACGCAACTCATCTGTCTCCCACCCGTATAGTATAATGTCCACATTCACGGAGCCAAAGCATGACAAACGAAAAAAAGTCTCGTGACATCTCAAATCCTGGCGGCATTTTCTCCGGCATCAGTAATCAGGTCAAATTGATCATCCGCCTGATGGCTGACCGGCGCGTCAACCCTCTGCTCAAACTCCTCCCCATCGGAACCCTCGCCTATCTCATTTCCCCTGACTTCATCCCTGGCCCAATCGACGATGCTATGGTCATCTGGCTCGGCACTGCCGCCTTCATTGAACTCTGTCCACCCGATGTGGTTAAAGAACACCTCGACAACATCAAACGCACGATCCCCAGTGAATGGCGCGACAAAGAAGATGACGTGATTGATACGGAATTTCGGGATCTGGACTAATAGCGTAGTGCATAGTTCGTATTGCGTAAGACCCTGATTTGCCAGGGGTTTTTTATTTCCAGAAAATTCCGTCAAACACCCGTGTTTCTTTGCATCTGTGGGAGAATATAGGATGTGAACACCCCTATCCTCTTAACTGCCCAGCCATACGCCGCCGACCTGGCACTTGCCGAACTCTGCGCCTCTCTTCCAGGGACCCGGCTGGAGCGCTGGATCACCCCCGGCGTGGGGCTGGCTCAATCGCCCGGCGACTGGCGCGCCCTCGCAAATGCCTTACTCCAAAATCCCCCTGTCTTCATCCGCCACCTCTGCCCCGCCTCTGTCCGCATCCCCCTCGAACTCGCCCCCGACGACCTCGAAATCCTCGTCCTCCATACCAGAGACTTCCTGATCGAACTGGACACCATGCGCCCCTTTTCCGTCCAAACGCGTACCCTCGGCGATGGCCACTGGCCCTACTCTCGCTTTGACATCAACAACCTCCTCGCCGCCATCCTCGGTGAATGGGGCGCCCCCCTCGACGTGCAACATCCCGAACAAATCCTTTCCGTCACTCTCACTCCTACCGAAGCCTTCCTCGGTCTCTCCCTCGCCCGCGAAAACCTGAGCGACTGGGCAGGCGGCGAACACCGCTTCAAACGCGAACCCGGCCAAATCAGCCGCTCCGAATTCAAACTCCTCGAAGCGTTAGAAGTCTTCAACCTGCAACTCCCCACAGATGGTCTCGCCCTTGACATGGGCGCCGCCCCCGGTGGGTGGACAAGGATTCTGGCCGAACGCGGCCTCCATGTCATCGCCGTTGACCCAGCCGAACTCGACCCGCGCGTGGAAGTCCTTCCCAACGTCATCCATATCCGCACTACTGTCGAAAACTACCTCCCCCCGCGCGCGCCCTTCGATCTGATTCTCAACGACATGCGGATGGACGCCCGCGACTCCGCGCGCGTCATGCTCACCACCGCGAAATTCCTAAAACCCAAAGGCTTCGCGGTGATGACACTCAAACTGCCGGAAAAGGGAATGGGAGATGTGGCGCGTGCTGCGCTAAAGATATTGGGTAGTGGGTATTCGATATTGGGCGCGCGGCAGTTATTTCACAACCGGGATGAGGTGACGGTGGCTATGAAGCAAAGAAACGCTTGATCGCCCCCGCCAACATCCCCACCTCCACCCGCTCAAACGGGTGCGGCGTGGACGGAAATACCTGCAACTCCCCCTTTTGCAACAACCGGAACACCCCCACCGTTTCCTCCACTCCGGCAGTGGTATCTTGATCCCCAACCCCCAGCCGGATGCGGTGGGGCAATGCCCGGAACGTTTCCTCCGTCAAACGCGGATTCGCACCCAACTCATTCAACATCTCCACTGTCGCCGCCAGCACATTCCGCCAGCCGAACGCGAGGTGGCGCGCTTCCAACGTCCGGGCAAAGGCGGGCACTTTCTCCGCGATTTTGTCCGCGTCCAACATCTTCACATCGCGGGCAGTGCGTTCGGGCGTCCAGGGGAGTTCCGTGCCGAGGGTGAAGATGCGGTTTACCCGGTCGGGGTGAGAGGCTGCCAGGGTCAACCCGACATATCCCCCCATGGAGTAGCCGAAAATATCCGTTTGGGAGATATTGTGTACGTCAAGGTAGGTGAGTACATTTGCGACAAAGTGTTCATTTCGGAATTGGTCATGCGCGGGAGGTTGGTCGCCATGTCCTTCAAAGGTGAAACGGTGAACATCAAAATCATCCGCGAGATGTCCGGCTAATTCATCGAATTGATTTTGTGTACCAAGCGCGCCATGTAAGAGCAGAAGAGGGGTTTTGGACATGTGATGGTTTCCTTGTAGAAATGTATTATACTTTTTTACACCATAACCATTTGAGATCAAGGAACGGCTCTTTGGGATTTGCCGTGATTAATCCCCGCCGATTCCTGAAGAACCAGATCAAGGAACTTCTTATGGACATACAAACCAGTTACATCCTCGGATTTTTTCTCATCGGCCTCGGCCTGATCTGGATCGTGACGCGGGAAGCGCACGCATTCTACGGTCGTGACTCAAAACGCCCCTGGCGTAGAGACACCTCTTGGATACGAATAGGTTATACAACCGGAGAAAAATTGGGTAGCGCAGAAGGAACGCTTGTGGTGATATTGGGAATCCTGGTTGCAGTGATCGGTGTCTTGATAATCATCTTCCCCGAGTTTCTCCCCACTGCCCTGAAAAATCTGCAAGCCATTCTAGGGCCTAATCTGACGATAACAACCTCTCCTTGACCGTCAACTTTTCTTCGCAACGATCCACAAAAACGTCACTGGAGTACCAAACTCGTCCTCCGTTTCGAGTTCGGCAGAGACGATTTCCAACCCTGCCGCTTCGACAAGTTGGCGGGTTTTCGCAGGGAGATAACTGCTCCAGTACGTGGGTGCGCCGAGCCAGTCGTCCTCGAAAAATTCAGCTTCATCCGAGGTGCCAAAGCTGGCAACAAATAGCCCATCGGGTTGCAGCCACTCGGCAATCTTTCCAAGCATGGCAGGGAGTTCTTCGCGGGGGAAGTGATTGAACACGTAAAACGCGCAAACCCCGTTAAAACTATTCGCCGGAAAGTTAAGCTTCCCCATATCGCTTTGAATAAACCGGGTTCCGGCGACATTTTTTCGGGCAAGCTGGATTTGTACGCCGGAAATATCCACACCCGTCACGCGAAACCTGGCAGCAAGGTGTTGGGTGGTCGGTTTGCCTGCCCCACAGCCCAGGTCAAGAACGTTCGCACCTTGCGGCAGATGGTCGAGCAAATAGCTCGTATATTTTTCCCGCTCCTCCAACCGGACGGTTTGAATCCATTCCCGGTAGGTCTCGGCGATCTGATCATATCCTTGCTGGACGATTTGTTTTGGAGTTTTCATCGACGAAGATTAGCCGGAGTTGACAGGCGTGTCAATAGAAAGAAGAAAATTGCCAGTATAATGATAACATCGCTCATGGGAATGAGCGATTACTGGGCGAGGAGGAGGAAAATCAACGGAAAGGAGCAAAACTAATGAATAACCTGAACGCCGACCAAAAATATTTAGTAGATGAATTCTACGAGCACTACCGGGATGGAGATCTGACCCGCCGCCAGTTCATCAAACTGCTTGCCTACATCACAGGAAGTATGGCCGCGACGGTGGCGATGATGAGTCTGCTAGGCTGTACCCCCGATGAACTCCCCAACCCCACCGACCCCATGCCGGAGTTGGAGACAACTCCACTCAGACCCCCGACTCAGGCAGGGGGCGATGCCACTCCCGAACAGCCTGCCAGCTCAGGCCTGACCCCCGTCCCCGGCGCGCAAAGTCCCCTCTCCGTCCCCGAAGGTGATCCCGCCGTCCTTGCCCAAGACATTACCTTCGCCAGTGGCAGTGACAGTATCTCCGCTTACTTCACCCAACCCGCTGGAGGCGAGATTCCCCCTATCGTCCTCGTCTGCCATGAGAACCGCGGCCTGACCCTGCACATCCGTGACGTGGCTCGCCGCTTTGCCAAAGCCGGATACGCTGCCCTCGCCATTGACCTGCTATCCCGCGGAGGCGGTTCCGCAACGCTCGACCCATCCCAAATTCCGGGTTTGCTGGGCAACGCCGGGACCGAACGCCATGTCGCAGACTTCCTCGCCGGGTACGCTTACCTGCAAACTCTCTCGACAGTGGACAGCGCGCGAGTCGGCATGACCGGTTATTGTTTTGGCGGTGGAATCACCTGGGATGTCGCCACCTCTCTCCCCGAGTTGAAAGCTGCCGTGCCATTCTATGGCCGCGCCCCCTCCATTGGCCCGGTCTCGAATATCAAAGCCGCCGTACTAGGCGTTTACGCCGAGCAGGACAGCCGCATCAACGCCGGAATCCCCGCCCTCGAACAAGCCCTGAAAGATGCGGGTATCACCTACCAGTTCAACATCTACCCCGGCGTGGATCACGCCTTCCACAACGATACGGGCGGGCGTTACGTCGAGGCGCAGGCCACCCAGGCGTGGATGGATACGCTGGCGTGGTTTGAGCAGTATTTGTAAAAAATTTGCGTAAATCCACCCAATCATCAAAATCCGCGTTCTATTCTCACTACAAATAATTCTCTCGAATACTGTTCATGTGATGCAACTCATGCCCGGCGATGATATACGCCAGCGCCCGGATGCTCACACGGTTGTCTGATGCAATCCCTGTCCGGGTGTACAAGTCCTCATCAAAACTTTCAAACAACGCAATTGTCGCCATGCGGACGGCCGTGTACTCATCTAAAATCGACACGATGTCCCGCCCATTGGCTCCCGAAGCGTGAACGTAAGCCTCCTGGTCGAAACCTGCCAGTTTAGTGGAATCTTGCCGGGCAAAGCGCAGCGCGCGGTAGGCGAAAATCCGTTCCGTGTCGCTGACATGGACGAGAATTTCCTTGATCGTCCATTCCCCTGGCGCGCAAGGGGTGGCAAGTTTTTCTTCCGGGAATGAGCGGATGAACGCCTTCGTCGCGTCCAGGTTATCCCGTAGAGATTTCAAAACCTGTCCATCATCCGGGGCAAGATCAATATACATAATTGTGTAAGGGGCATATTCACCCGGTTGGGGTTTGGGGATGTAGTTCATGGGGTCTCCTTCTGCGCGATTTGGATGTGATGGGTCGCTATCCTGACGACATCCCCCGCGAAAATCTTTTTCCCTTTGCGCGTCTCCACTTCCCCATTGACGCGGACATATCCCTCACTAATGAGTAATTTTGCTTCCCCACCACTTTGGGCTAAATTCTCAAACTTCAACAGCTTGTACAGTTCGATAGGGAGATGTTCAAGCTCTACGATGCGAAGAACTTTTGGGTTTTTCATCATTTACTCCTTATTATCCTTTCAAGATACAACGCCTCCACTTTTTTCCTCGCCCACGGAGTCCTTCTCAGAAACTTCAAACTGGACGAAATGTTTGGATCATGCGTGAAACAACGAATGTTGATCCTGCGGCCCATCTCCTCCCAGCCGACTTGTTCGACCATGTCCGTCAGGATCATCTTCAGCGTAACCCCATGCAGGGGATTATTGGGTTGATTGTTTTGCATTTTTGTAACTGTTCAGACCCTAAAGGTTTTCTCTGGAAATTTTGGCAAAGGTTTGCAAGAACAACCTACTTCTTATTCGTCGTCTCTTGCAAAAGAAACCTTTAGGGTCTTGGCCTGAGTGGTTACGCATTTCTCTTGATATCTTTCGTGGATTGAGTCTTCATTTCGAACAAACGCTATTATACTTTCCCGCATCTCCGATAAGGACAAAATCATGCTTCAACGCAAACTCTCTTTCCCCAGATTTCTGCTTACCATCTTCCTCATCGTCTTGATGACCGGATGCCAACAATCCACCCCCACCCCGACGACTTTGAAGGCTGGCAGTTCTTTGAAATCCCCTTCGACTCCTTTACCCGTAAAGACATCGGCAACGGCGCACCCAACGACGGCCTGAACCTGGAAATCTGGGGCCACCAGTTCATCCTTCCCGAAGGCACGTTTTATTTGGATAAGTTGCGGCTGGTGAGTGCCGAATAATAAGTGCCGAAAAAAAGATGGGTCGGGCATATACATGGCCGACCCATCTTTTTTTCGGCCTCTCTATTTTTACCCTGAACACCCCAAGGGTATAATTCCCCTCATGCCTCTCCTCGCGACCAAACTGCATGCCCCGCAACTCCGCGCACAACTCGTTCCCCGCGCACGCCTGATCGAGCAATTGAACGCGGACGGAGGTAAAC
>DATDOR010000276.1:0-3713 GCA_035293165.1 Anaerolineales bacterium
CCTGTTTCAGGTCTCGAACCTGAGTACAATCATCTGGTGGTTGTTGTACTCTTCAAGAGACAACTAGACGAAGCAGGGCGTACAGTCAGCAATAACTACGTCGTCAATGTCTGGGCTGTTTTTATCTACAGCAATAGGTGAACTAAAATGAAAGACATAGAATGGTACGAATATGACGAAGAGGGAGATGTCCTGGATGTTTATTTTGTCGCCAAACGGCGACCCGCCTGGACTATCGAATTGACCCCTAACATTATGATCAGTATTGACCGTATGAGGCAGCAAGTAGTTGGTTTGACATTTCTGGATTACACAGCTCTGATAGAGCCTACCTTGTGGGGACGGCGCAGCTTTCCCGTCACCGGCTTGGCGAATTTGCCAATTGAGGAGCAGGAATTGGTATTTACCGTTTTGAATCATCCATCTGTACAGGCATGGTTAGATATATCGGTTGTGGAAAACTTACCCGACTCGCCATTTACTGTTGCACACCTTGAGTCCCCACCGCCTGAGCTATTAACAATTTTACCGGTGGAGGCCGCCTGACATCCCTTCCAGTCGACCGCCTTGCAGGCTGGTTTTTACAGGTATTGGTGAGAACGGCGGCGGCTGAAGACGGCGTTGGAAGGAAAACTCAGGTTCACGCACATTGGGGCCACCTGCGTTAAATCTCAAGAATCCGTTCATTTCCCGATCTATGACAGCCTCTAAGGGGCAACACAACCGTAACCCAACTGCAACCCCATCCTGCTCTACTTTCGATACGATCTCCTGAAATCAGGAGGTCGTCGTGCCATACCTCGGCGAAATTTCCGCCCTCATCACCGCTATCAGTTTTGCCTTCACTGCCACTCTATTCACCTTTGGGGGACGTCTCGTCGGCTCTGGCGTCGTCAACCGCACCCGGCTGCTGTTCGGCATGGGGATGCTCCTCCTCACCCACTGGGTCACTCTCGGCACCCTCCTCCCCACCACCGCACCCGAACGCTGGCTCTGGCTCTCCCTGTCCGGGGTCATCGGCCTCAGCCTGGGCGATGCCTTCCTCTTCCAGGCCTTTATCTGGATCGGCGCGCGCCTCTCCATGCTACTGATGAGCCTCGCCCCCGTTCTCGCCGCCCTGCTCGCCTGGATTATTTTGGGGGAAACCCTGACAGTGGGACAGATCATCGGCATCCTTTTTGGAATTGGCGCTGCAACGGGACAGGCGCTTGGCTTGATTCTGTCCAAGCTTGGATTGGTAGGCGATTTCTCCGCCCTGTCTGGCAACGTCATCCGTATGCTCGCCGCCACCACAGCCATCTGGATTTATACCCTTTTACGCAACCAAGGGAAGGAAACCACCCGTCAGCTTTCCGCCCACCCGCGTGCCATCCTTTTCATTATTGGCGGTTCGATATTTGGGCCTCTGATCGGTGTCTCCTTCTCCCTCCTTGCCGTCCAGCAAACCGAAGTGGGCATTGCCAGCACCCTCATCGCCCTCACCCCCATTTTCATGCTCCCCGTCGGCGCGGTGGTCTTCAAAGAAAAGTTCAGCTGGCAGGCAGTGGCGGGGACTGTGGCGGCATTGGTAGGGGTAGCCATGTTGTTTTTGGTGTAGGTAGCACAAGGGAAATGAAGGTATAATCTCGAAAGCCCCTTCTACCAGGAGATTTAATTATGTTACTCCAATATATTCAAACCGCCCTTGATCGCGCACAATATGAAATGATTGAAGATGAAGAACCCTTCTATGGAGAAGTTCCCGAACTAGAGGGAGTCTGGGCGACTGGAAAAACATTGGAAAAGTGCCGCCGAAATCTGGCAGATGCAATTGAAGATTGGGTCTTATACAGCCTTGCCAGAAATTTCCCAATTCCCCCCTTGGGTAATGTGGAAATTCACGTTCCCGAAAGGACTCCTACGTAAATGCCTCGGCTTTCACCGGTTTCACGCCGCGACTTGATTCAGCGGCTGAAAGTTTTTGGCTTTACCGGGCCGTTTATTGGGGGACGCCATGAATTTATGGAAAGGGGTACACAACGCCTCATTATTCCCAATCCGCATCGGGGTGATATCAGTGTTGACCTATTGTCTCGGCTTCTTCGACAAGCCCATATTTCTGCAGATGATTGGGAAAAAACCAAGAATTAATGTCCAACCTCCGATCTCCAATCTCTATTCTCTATTCTCAACTATACCGCCTCCGCTGCTTCGAAGAAACCGTCCTCGAAAACTTCCCCAAAGGTCTTTTCTACGGCACCACCCACACCTACCTCGGCCAGGAAGCGAACGCAGTTGGCGTGTTGACTCACCTCCAGCCCGGTGACATCGTCTTCAGCAACCACCGCTGTCACGGGCATTTCCTCGCGTATGGCGGCGATATGCGCGCTCTCTTCGCCGAACTGATGGGGAAAGCGACCGGTGTATGCGGTGGGCACGGCGGCTCCCAACATCTGCACTGGCAAAACTTCTACTCCAATGGCATCCTGGGCGGCACTGTTCCCATTGCCACAGGCATGGCCCTCGCGGAAAAATATAAACAAACCGGCGCGGTTGTCGTCGGTTTTCTGGGTGACGGGGCATTGGGTGAAGGCGTGGTCTACGAATCGCTCAACATGGCCTCCCTGTGGGGCGCGCCCATTCTCTACGTTCTGGAAAACAACCGCATCGCCCAAACCACCCCGACAGATCTCGCCCTCGCGGGAGACATCCCCGCGCGCTTCGCCGCCTTCGGCATCCCCGCCCGTGAACTGGACACCAGCGACATACTCGAAATCCTCCCTACCGCCGGAGACTTGCTTGAAGAAGTCCGCTCCACCCAAACCCCTCGTGCCCTCATCCTCCACACCTGCCGTTTTGGCCCCCACTCCAAAGGCGACGACACCCGTTCGGAAGAAGAGGTCACCTGGATGCGCGAAACCCGCGACCCGGTCAGGATTTTGGCTCCCCGACTTGATTCATCAACCCGCGTCGAAATCGAAACGACAGTAGACGCCGAAGTGCAATCAGCTTTTAAGCAAGCAATCAGTGATCTGCCTCCAGCATTCAGTAATCAGTCTTCAGTTTCCTGTACCCAATCCCCAATTTCTCAATCACCCAATTTCCCAATCACCCCATCTCCCAATCTCCTCGACTTCCTCAACACCGCCCTTCACCGTGCCTTTACCGCCGACGACCGTGTCCACCTCATTGGCGAAGATTTGCTTGATCCCTACGGCGGCGCGTTCAAAGCCACGCGCGGGCTATCTACGCAATTCCCCAACCGCGTCCACACCAGCCCGGTCTCGGAAGCGGGCATCGTCGGAATCGCGACCGGGATGGCCTTGCGCGGGCTGTTGCCTGTCGTCGAGATCATGTTCGGGGATTTCACCTTACTGGCCGCCGACCAGTTGATCAACCACGCGGCGAAGTTCCGGGAGATGTACGACGATCAGGTGCGCGTCCCGCTCGTCGTCCGTACCCCGATGGGCGGACGGCGCGGGTACGGAGCCACCCACAGCCAGACGCTGGAAAAACATTTCCTCGGCGCGCCCGGCCTGCGCGTCCTCGCCCCGACCGCGTTTGGCGATCCCGGTGCGTTGCTGGAACACGCCATCTTGCACGATCCCGACCCGGTGCTGTTTGTCGAAAACAAACTCCTCTACCTCGCCAAACGCCACACCCCCGAATCCCTCCAAGACTTCACCCTCACCCCCTCTCCTTTTCCCCTTATCTCCGCTTCTCCCTACCCCACC
>DATDOR010000277.1:0-2543 GCA_035293165.1 Anaerolineales bacterium
GGCAAGAAGCCACGTGCCCCAAAGCCTAACTGGCAAACCCCTCGCTCGCGCATCCGCCCGATCCGAATGCTCGGCCCCCGGGATTATCTTCAACATGCACGCGAGTATCCAATCATGGGCTGCTGGGTCATAGATGGTTGGGAAGAACAAGGGATCACGCCCGTCATCGTTGCCCGCCAGCAGGCACCCGATAAAGTCATTTTTGCCGTTTGCCTGATGGATATTTACTGTCTGGGAGTCAAAGACGCGTATGCAAATGCCGATTTTTCCCTGGCGAAATTCCAGCATGAATTGCCCACCATGTGCAACGGCGCGCCGAAAGAATGTACAGTCGAACTCGCCCACGAGATCATCTATGGCGGCCTGGAATACGCCGCTCGTTACGACTTTCAACCGCATCGCGATTTCACCGCCCAAATGTGCGATAAAGTCCTCGATCCCCCAGAGGTTCACCCCCGTTCACACGATGTTACTTTTGGCAAAGACGGCAAGCCTTTCTATGTCTCCGGGCCGTATGACGATGAGCGGAAAATCAATTCTGTGATCAAAACCCTGACGCGGACCGCCGGGGAGGGGAATTTCCATTATCTGGTTGGGTTTGGGCCGCCGGATTTTTTTGATGAGTGATGCGTTTGGAGGCTAACATTTTATGAACATTCGCCTAGGCATCTACGAAATCTTCTCCCGCATTATCCCTGGCGGCGTCTACCTCGCCGCGCTGGCGCAGCTCGTGTCAGTTACAGGGCTGTATCCGCTTGATTGGACAATGTTTAACAACCTTTCCCTTATTTCGTCTGCGGCGATGGTTGTCGCCGCCTATTTGCTTGGCGGTGTGTTAGATCGACTCGCTATCTTTTGGTTTCTCATATTCAAGCCGCGTGGAATGAGTGGACGGGTGTTGCAATCCTTCAAACAGAAACACCAAGAACGTTGGGAGATGGATTTTGAAGATGAAGAATGGGGGACGTTACTTGCCTTCATCCGCATAAAACATCTCGATGTCGCCAACGAAATTGATCGGCACAATGCCCTATCTATTATGCTGCGTAATGTGAGCCTGGGATTTCTTTTCCTGGTAGCGAACCAGGTAATTGAATTTTTTTCGACCATCCAAATCCCGCATCTAATTTTGGGCTTAGTCCTCGTGATAGTTTCGATCTTATTGGTCATTGAAGCACGCAGATTCCGTGAATTTTTCTATACGACTATTTATGAAACGATCCTGGCTTATCGCATTAACCTCGAAGACCGTATAAAACCCGTTCCTCCCAACGAAAAACCTGCGCTGAAAGAATAGCCAGGAAAAACAAGAACCGGGCGCATAAAGACCCTGTTTCTCCCTGAAAACTGCGTACTGCGTACTGAATACTACTTACTGCCCACTCACTCCCCCAACAAACTCATAAATCACCACCCCGCCCTGCTCGTACACCGGGGTTAAAAATCGCCGGAACTTGGCTTCATTTACCGTATAGGTGCTGCGCTCCAGGTTTCCCACGTACACGTAACGCACACCATACTGTTCCAGCAATTCTTTCGTTTCCGCCCAACTGCCGGAGCGGTAAATCATCTCTACATCCCCCAGGCGTGAACCTTGTTCTCCATAGCCCCCACGCCATTGGGCCTCGTGGCCAGGCCAACCGAGCAGGGAAGGCATCCCGCTATGCCCGGAGATACGCGCATACCCGCTGTAGGTTTGTATACTTGCCGCCTCCACCAGCGTCCCCAGTGGTGCGGATTTGAGCCATTCGACCGCGGCCGCGTCCTCCCCGGACAGGTAGGAGTTACCGGTGCCATCCAGCGTCCAGGCTTGTTGAAAATGATTCGTCCGGGTTTGCACGCTCAAAACGGGGTAAAAAAGTCCAATTGCAATCGAAAGAACCACCGCCGTTCCAACCCCTGCCCGTGCCGCGCCCCGCACATTTTGTAATAAGAACGCTGCGCCGAAGCCTGCCGCTGTCCCCCATAACAGCCAGGTTTGGTAATAGAATTTGAATACGGTATTCATGCGCCAGCCAAATTGATCCCGCAGATAGACAAATTCCGGTCCGAGCACGAGTAATGTCCCCACTAAGATCATCAGCACCGCAAAACTTCCGGGGTCGAGCCGTACCCCGGTGGGGGGTGTCTCCGTTTCCGAATCGTTTTTCTGAACCAGACCGGCGACCGTTAAGCCCAACAAAACCAACAGGGTCGCCCAACCACCAAATCCGGTAAAACGCCTGGTCAGCGACTCCCGCAAAAAAGCCGCAGCATCCGGTGCGCCGAGCAATTCAATCCCGCCCTGTCCTGCTGGGGTAAGCGAAGCCAACCCTGCAAAAGCGAGGGAAAATACGAACAGAAGGACGGTAAAGCCCAGGGCCAGGGACATCCCTCGCCGGAGGTCACCGCTCCCCCTCTGCAACTGGTAAATCGCATACAAAAACAACGGGATAAACAGCGTCCCAAACATCACCCATAAATGCGCGCCACGCGTGGGATTGAGCAAATTGGGCAAAAACCCGCCTGCCTGGGAGGAAAAGCCAATGTAAAACGGTAAGTAC
>DATDOR010000278.1:0-10120 GCA_035293165.1 Anaerolineales bacterium
ATATGGATAACGGAGCAGTCGGTTCCACTCGCGCTTTTGCCAGGCGCGCCGCATCCTGAACTCATAATGCACGCGCCCATGCAGGACTCGATAAAACTCTGGCGGAAATGGCCCACGATACAACATTGCCAGATCACTTGAGTCAACCCAATTCTGCTTATCACCTAATTCCATCTTCACTCGTTCGAAGAATTTCGTTCCTGGCAGCGGATACGAAACCGAAATGCCAATATCATAGGGCGAGCAATCGCGCACCATTTTCAACGTCTTCTGTACGTCCTCCCACATCTCACCCGGATAGCCGAACTGCAAGAAGAATCCTACTTTGATTCCGGCTTTTTGCAACAACTGGGCAGCATGATAAATCTGTTCGACACGCGTCCCTTTGTCCATCGCGTCTAGGATTTTTTGGGAGCCAGATTCCGCGCCCACCCACACCGTCTGCGCGCCGGCCTTGCGGAGGGCTTCCACTTCGCCGGGCCGGGTCAACAAATCGGCACGGCTCAGGCATTTGAAGGGGATACGGGCATCTTCAATTTCGACCAGTTCGCAAAAACGCGGCAGCCAACCGGGTTTCAACCCAAAAATGTCGTCCGCAAACCAGACATGATCGGGTTTGTAGGTCTCTTTTAGCCACTTCATCTCGGCGACTACGTTTTCTGGGCTGCGAGAGTTGTACCGTTGGCCCCAAATCGGTTTCGCGCACCAGTTGCAATGGAAGGGGCATCCCCGCGTGGTGACCATGTTCATTGAAAAATAACCGTGTTTTTCCAGCCAGACGGCGCGGTAACGCGGGACATCCACCAGGTCCCAGGCGGGGAAGGGCAGCGTGTCCAACTGGCGGATGTCTGGCCTGTGCGGGGTGCAGCGAACGCTCTCCCCATCTTTGAATGCCAATCCAAGAATGTTATCCAGCGAGCTATTCGTCCTGCCCGTCAGTTTGTGGAGCAGTTCAGTGAGCGTTTCTTCTCCCTCACCCAAGAGGACGTAATCCCCTCCATAGGAGAGATACGCCTCGGCATGGTCAGTGGCGTCTGCTCCGCAAAGAATAACCGTGCAGCCGCGTGCTTTTGCCATCGTGATCATCGTGCGGGCAGCCTCGCGCATTCGGAGCAAACACATTTTTGAAAGGTAATTGAAGTTGTCTTCGTACAGGATGGCAATTTCAGGCTGGTGCTTGTTCAGCGCCTGCGCCCAAGCCGCTTCAGACTCGGCCAGCATCGCGTCGAATAACGCGACTTCGTAACCGTGTTGGCGCAAAAAACTGGCGGCGTATAAGGTCCCTAATGGGGGGTAAGGTTGCATCGCTCCCCAAAGTTTGGGGTCAAAGCGCAAAAAATAGGATTGTCCAAGCAGGATGGGTGTCATGGGAATAATTCTAGGTGGGCCAGCCGTTCGTCCAGTGCAATATGGGTACGCACCTGGTGGGATCGGTCATGCCCTTTGCAGTAGTCTGCTGAAAAACTGGACTCATGGCTGGCCTTTTGTTCCCATCGCAGCTTTCGGATTTTTCGATCCATTTCCCACTGTTCGAGCCAGGAGATAGGCAGGGTGGACAGGATCGCTTCCAGGGTGGGCCGGGAAAGGGAATGGGGCGCGGGTGGCAGACGGGAAATGACCGGGGAGGGCGTGCCTTCTGAATTGGGCAGGAATTTCATCACCCATTGATTTTGTTTGCGAATTTGATCGTACACGTCCAATCCGGCGAGCGGGATCATCTGGGCAATTTCGTGAGCGGCATAACCGTTCTGGTCGGGAAAAGTCAGCGAGCGCAGGGTGATGAGGTAATTGGGGCACAGAATCACCTCTTGTTGGGCGGAAAAACGTCCGATCAGCAGCACCATGGCGCGGCAGAGCCAGAGACGATTGGAGGCAGTGACAATCAGATAGTCAATATCAGCCCCTTCTTCGACATTGTTCATGGCGAGCGCGCCGGTGACGGCAACCATCCGAACGAATGGCAACTGGGAAATTAACCGGCCATAATGAATTGCCTGAGGCCACAACCTGACCGCGATCTTCTCACGCCGTTGGCGGGTAAACACGATGTTTTCCCGCCCTGGCAGTGTGAAAAAGCCATTAACGTTTGTGATTAACATCTGTTCTTGTAGTAAAATTTTGCCTATTGTTTCGACCGTTGCGGGAATCCCCGTTAAATACCGGTGAATTTCACTTTCGGTGAATGGATAATCAAATACATCCGCATAGGCGACGGTGTGTAAAATCGCGTGGATGAGACTTTCTTGAGAAGGCTTTAACATTTAAGATCCAATCTGGCAGAATAAACCGTACTTTTTGTAGAACTATACTTCGCATAATAGGTTCTGTCAAATCTCATGCACCTAGCCATTGTTAGCCCATTCCCCCCGGCGATTACTGGAATAGGACAATATGGATACCACATCACACGCGCCCTGGAAAAGTCAGGCTTGTTCGCGCGTGTGACCGTGCTCGCTGGATCGAAATCAAACGGAAAACCCCCCAACCACTTGGGGACGACGGAAATCGAATATTGTTGGGCGCCCGGCCATTTCAACGCGCGCCAGGCGATTGTGTCCCGCGTAAAGGAATTGAACCCAGACCTGGTCTGGCTCAACCTGGGAGCCAGCATTTTTGGCAAGTCGCCCTGGCTTAATCTATCAGGTTTACTAGCCCCGAAATTGATCCACCGGCTGGGGTATCCGACAGTTATTACGCTGCATGAACTCATCGAACTCACGAATTTACGCGCGCTCAACGCGCCAGGGGGACCGTTAGCTTCCTGGGGTGCGCGCTTCCTTACGGAGATTGCAACCCAAGGGGATATTGTTTGCCTGACCATGCGCCATTATGTGGATTGGCTCTCGTCGCGGCGGCCAGAGGCTTGTTATCTTCATATTCCACACGGAGCCTTTGATCCTCCTGAAATTCTGCCAGAGTCTGAGATACCAGAACTGCTTTTTTTTAGCACACTTGCTCCCTATAAACGGTTGGAGATTCTATTGGAGGCATTTGGCATCCTAAAAGCAGACTACCCTGCACTCAAGCTCACTGTCGCGGGGGCAGAGCATATACGTTATCCGAACTATGTTCACCAGTTGAAAATTGAGTTTAAAGATCTTGAGGGGATTCAATGGCTTGGCGAGGTGCAAGAGGATGATCTGCGTGGCTTGTTCCAACGTGCCCAGGTGGTGATCTTACCCTATCAGGCCTCCACCGGCTCATCCAGTGTGTTGGTGCGTGCGGCTACGTGGGGGCGTTCCGTAATCGCTTCCGATCTACCGGAAATCCAGACTTTTGTCCGGGAAATGGGGCTGGACGTGACATACTTTCAACAGGGGAAGGTTTCGTCCCTTGTGAATGTGCTAAAAACTCATCTGAATTCCAGGGAGAACCGAAGCAGTCAAGCTCAACATAATTTTGTCGCTATACAGCGCAATCGCCTGGAGGTGATTTGCCAGGATTACATCCACGCCTTCAATCTTGCGCTTAAAGCCTCCCGTAGCCCGAAGCGCATTACCCTCCTAACTCAATCTCAATCGGAACTTACCTGATGCCGCTCCGCGTAAGACGCGCTACCCTGCTCGCATTCTGCCTTCATGGCGTGTTGATTCTCACCGCCCAATATCGTTTGAGTTATGACGCGTATAACCACATGTTCTTCGCAGACCACTATCTCAAAGATTGGTGGTTGTTGTGGGAATCGCGTTGGTATACAGGTTTTTTGATCATCTCTTACCCACCATTGACCCACCAGTTGATTGGGTTGCTCGGACATCTAATAGGGGTGGATGCCGCGTTTGCGCTGATATTGTGGGTGACGTTATCGGCCTATCCCTCGGCCGTGTACGTATTTAGTCGCATCTTCACTGGACGGGTTCCTGCGTCCTATGCGGCGATAGGGGCCGCATTGCTTCCTTCGTTATTTCTTACCGCACACACGTTTGGACAACTTCCAACGCTGGTTGGGACACTATTTGCTTTATTTGGCGCAGCGGTACTGAAAGATTTCCTTTGCAACGGGAAACCCCTTACGGGTTTACTCGCGGTTTTTCTTTTTACGACGATGATGGCTGCACATCATGCAGTTTTGCTATTCGTACCTTTTCTGGTGGGCGCAGTCTTGCTCCGGCTAATCCTGCAACAGAGACAAAGAAAAGGTTCTTTAGGAATCGGCGGGGAGGCAACCACGGCAAATCCCAAAGAGCCAAGAAAACTGACGCTTGGCTTTCGTATCTTCATTTTTTCGATTTTCACTGGATTAGCTGGAATCGCTGTGATCTGGCCTTTCTGGAATTGGGGACGAAGACAGACCATTCAAACAGCTATTGATCATCTTTCCAGGCATAATTTTTTCGGCGAACCCTTTGCCGCAACATTGTTCTTTCTCCCCGTTTACGGATTATTGATTCCATTTATCCCTTTTGCCTTACGGCAAGGGATCAGGCGGCGTTTTTTGGGGCTGGGTATCGCTTTCCTGTTTTTGTTTCTTTTAGGGTTGGGAGATACGACCCCCTTACCGCGTTTGTTATTTGGAGCAGGATGGGTCTGGTTGACATATGATCGCTTTGCTTTTTGGGCTTCGATCCTTCTCCTTCCTTTCTGCGGAATGGCGATGGCATTAATCCTTCGTGTTCAAGAAAACCTTTGGGCGTGGAGGGTTTTTGCAGGGGGGATGGCGCTCACAGGTCTGATAATCGGCCTGATTCCTGCCTGGTTACCCACCCAGCCCCAGCCTGTGAATATGCAGCCGATTGTGGATTTTCTTTCACGGGATGATCACGGTGAATATCGCTATATCACTTTCGGTTTTGGCGATCAGTTTGCTTATCTATCAAGGCTGACGGAAGCGACAACGATTGATGGCAGTTATCATACTGCCCGGATGCTACCAGAACTGCGTGAGAGTGGTATTGGACAGATGGACACGGTCTATTGGCTTCCAGGGGGAATGTCCGCGCTGGAACCTATCCTGTCCGAAGCGGGAGAACATGGTGTGCGATGGGGATTTGTCAATTTATCTTTTTATGTGCCAGTGTTAGAACGAGTCGGGTGGGTGAAATTGGCCACGTTGTCCAATGGTGTAGAAGTCTGGGAAAATCCAATGGCGATGTTGCCTCCGCCGGTACAGCCCCCTGTTGAAAGTCCGTTTGTTGCGTTTTCCTGGGGATTTTTCCCTTTACTGGCCCTGTTTATCACTTCGGCCTTGGCTGTTCGACAATACTGGGCATCTGCCAGTTCGCAAATATTGTCCAGTGTACAGGCTATTGCTATTGGCCTGCTTCCGTTGAGTTTGACGCTTTGGTATTACCGGAAACTTTTTGTTATCGAACACTCGCGCATTTATTTCACCTATAGCGACGCCCTGTTTTTCCTGAGCGATGGATTGGCGCTTGTCGTCGTTCTGGTTTGGGGTATTCGTCGTTGGCCAGATAGTGAGAAATGCCAACCAAAAACATTCAGGCAATTACGTGATTTCTTCACTCGTGCAGATGGCTGGTTCGTAGCGCTTGGGCTTTTTGCCAGTCTTAGCATCTTTTGGTCGCTGGAATGGCGTACATCGCTATATATCAGTTTGCATCTCTGGTTATGTCTGGGACTGTACTTTACCCTTCGTGATATGCCATCCGCTTTGCGTTGGTTTGCATTGGGATGCTGTGCCGCGCTTGTGTTACAGACGATTTTAGGCGTTTGGGAGTTCGGCGCCCAATCAACGGCGATGATGAGTCTTTTGAAATCAGAATGGCCGGGATTTCTGGTTCCTGCGATGAGTGGGGCGAGTGTGGTCCAATCAGGAGATGGAGCGCGCTGGCTGCGTGTTTATGGAACTCTGCCGCATCCTAACGTGTTGAGTGGGTTTACGCTGGCTATGATGGCAGGGCCATTGATGTTTTTCCTGTCTTCGTCGAAACAACACCTTGTTGCGCTTTTTTTCTTTCTGGCTGGGCTTGTCTTGTTGGGGTTGACTTTTTCGCGGAGTTCCTGGGTGGGTTTGACGGCATGTGCGGTTATTCTATTAATCCGTTGGAAAAAATTCGACCTTAATAGACTGGTTTTACTTGGCTTGACAAGTTTAGGAACTGTATTGATATTGGTTATCTCGCTGGCCCCTTTATTTTTCACCCGTTTGGGCGTCCATGATGTGGAAACCGAACAAGTATCAAATTACACTCGTCTCTGGTTGGTAGGGCGCACATTGGAACTCATTCATAAGAATTCGCCCCTAGGTGCAGGGATGGGTTCCTTTTCACTGGCACTCTCGCAATATGTGGAGGAATTTTATCAAATAGAGCCGGTTCACAATGTGCTCTTGTTAGTGATGAGTGAATTGGGGGTGGGCGGTCTGTTTTTGCTGAGTGGTTTGTTGATTGTAATGGTCTTAACTGTCCTAAAAACAAATCATCCACCCGCAATCATATTGTCCGGGGTTTTGATGGGACTCCTGGTTGTTTGTGCATTTGACCATTATTTCTGGACACTTGCTCCGGGAAGGATGATGTTGTTAGCAATGTTCGGACTGTGGTCTGGGCAGGTGAATGCTTATGAAAGTCATCGTTAATGGGCGATTTCTTTCTCGGCGGATTACGGGGGTTGAGCGTTATGGGCGGGAGATTCTGCGTTGTCTGGAGAGCAGAGTCCGGGCTGTTCAGAGTGGTAGATGGGTGCGAGGGCCAGGGGGTTATTTCTGGGAGCAGTTTCTCTTGCCAGGTATGGTTAAAACAGATGAGATTCTATGGTCTCCCGCGAATATCGGACCAATCATGGTCAAGAATCAAGTGCTGACCCTCCATGATTTGAGTGCGCTTGAACATCCGGAATGGTATCGTCCGATGTTTGGCTTGTGGTATCGCCTGTTCATCCCTTTGTTGGTACGACGAGTGCGGTACGTGGTGGTTTCTTCCGCGCATGTACGCGCGAAGGTACTGGCTCGATTTTCGCTATCCCCCAATGTAGTGGTGACGATTCCTGCTGGGATAAATCCAGATCGCTTTCACCCGAACCACCCCCTGCCGGGCGGGGATACTCGCCGATTTATTCTTTTTGTGGGCTCGTTACAACCACGTAAAAATCTCGGGATTTTGTTGGAGGCATGGAAAACGGTCAGTTGTCACCATCCTGATATTTCTTTATGGATTGCGGGAGAACAGGATATAGTCTTTCGCCCATTACTCGAAAATATGCACGGGGAACGGGTACGTTATTTGGGGTATGTGCCTGATAACGACCTGCCTGGCCTGTACGTTGGCGCTTTGGCTTTTGTCATGCCGTCTTTTGACGAAGGCTTTGGCTTGCCTGTATTAGAAGCGATGGCCTGTGGAACGCCGGTGATTGCGGCCCGTTCGGGTGCGTTGCCCGAAGTGGTAAGGGATGCCGGAATGTTATTTGATCCGGTTAATGCTGACCAACTTGCTGAGTTGTTGGATTCATGCCTTTCGGATGAGTCTTTGCGAGATTCATTGATCGAAAGAGGGTTTATGCGGGTTAAAGCTTTTTCCTGGCCGCACGCTGCCGAGAAACTCTGGGAGGTATTTCAGTCATGCCAGTAGCAACAAAAGTGGCAATGGTCGTGGATGCCCTCCCAAATATTGGCGGTGCAGAAAAGGTGCTAATGGCTGCAATGGAGTTATTTCCACATGCACCCATCTACACACTGCTCTATAACCGGACTGCTTTTCTCAGAACCCCTGTCGCAAATCGTAAAGTCCATGCGTCTTATATTAACCGCTTGCCTTTGAGTGATACTTACTACAAGAACTATTTTCCCTTAATGCCCCATGCAATCAGGCAATTTGACCTTTGCGATTATGATCTGATTCTTTCTTTTAGTTATTCAGTGGCACATGGGGTTTCAACACAGCCTGGGCAAATTCATCTCTCGTATACCTATACACCGATGCGTTATGCCTGGCGCGATATTGGACTTAATGGTTTTCAAAGACCCCAAAGTAAGGTTTTGAATTTCATCTTTCAACCCTTTCGCTCATGGGATTTGGCCGTAACTGCGAAAATTGATCGTATTGCTGCAGTCAGCCATTGGATTGCGGATTGGGTTGAGCGTGCCTACCAACGCGAATCAACGGTAATCTATCCTCCTGTGGATGTCGAGCGTTTTTCTCCCGCGCCGGAGCGTGACGACTATTACATCACCGTCTCGCGGCTGGTTTCGCACAAAAGGGTTGATTTGCTCTTGAAAGCGTTCAATCTTCTAAAACGCCCTTTGTTAGTGGTCGGGGAAGGGCCAGAACACTCCAGGCTTGAGCACCTTTCAGGGCCTTATAGCCGTTTATTAGGGTTTCAATCGGACAGTGATGTTGCTGCCCTTCTCAGCCGTGCTCGTGCTTATGTTTGTGCAGGGGAAGAGGATTTTGGGATAGCAGCCGTCGAAGCTCAGGCAGCCGGGTGCCCGGTGATTGCTTACCGAAAAGGGGGGGTGCTCGAAACCGTGGTCGAGCACGAAACGGGTTTGTTTTTCGATGAGCCTACTGTGGGAAGTCTGGTGGATGGGATAGAACGGTTTGAGCGGCAACGGCTATCTTTTAATTCCTACCAAATTTCAACAAGGGCACAATGTTTCAACAAAGAGCGGTTTTTCCGAGAATTTACTAAGTTTGTGGGTTGCCCATAAGCGGTTCTATTAGGGGGAATATCTCAATGTGCGCCCTTGATTTTCAATTCCCCCTGCCTGATCCGAACCACCGAGGAGGAAAAGCACACCCTCCAGTCCTGCTGCTGGAACGCCATGCAATGGAACGGGCAAATCCGGCCAGAATATCCATTGGCTTGATACGGGATCGAAAGCTTCAACGCTTGCCAGCGTTTTATTCTTTCCCGATAAAACTTCCCCGCCCGCGACGACGATTAACCCATCCAAAATAGTTGCCGCAAACCCAGCTCGGGGTACTTGCATGGGTACACCCTCAATCCAGATATTTGTAACAGGATCATAAATCTCGACGGAATTAAGCTCTCCTGAATCACTCCATCGCCCGCCCAACGCGTAAATCTTCCCATCCAGGGCAACCGCGGCTGTGTGCTCGCGGGGGATGGTGAGCGGAGCGAGAGTCGTCCAACTGTCCCCAACAGGGTCGTACCGGAACAATGCGTTTGTTACACCGGTTCCTCCAACGATGTAAATAAACTCCCCCAATGTAACCGCCGCCCCCGCGTTCCGGGCTTCGGGCATGTTTGCTCGGGATGACCAGGAATCGCGGGCAGGGTCGTAAACCCAGGCATCGTTTTGGGGATTCCAGTTGATAACGCTCGGTGCGCCGCCAAAAATGTAAATTTGCCCGTCAAAGGCAGCAGCCATCAAGTGATGCCGGGGTTCGGGCAAAGGTGTGAGGGATTTCCAGGTATTCGCGATTGGGTCGTAAACTTCAAAGGCGCGTTCATCCCCAAATCCACCCGGAACGTATATGAGTCCGTCGAGCGCAACGGCAGGCATCTCCGAACGGGCGGAAGGCATAGACTCGAGTTGAGACCAGCCGGACGGTGTGTCCTGTTCCTGGATCTGGTTCCTGCATCCAAGTAAAGCCAGACCAAGACATGAGAGAAAGGCAATCAAAAAGCGATTCATCATTTCCAACTCTTTTCAAGCCGGAATTGGTAGACATACTCTTTCAGGATTCTAACTGCTCCAGCCTCGTCACAACCCGGTCTAGTTCTTTTGACAAATACCCCGGATAGATTTTTTGGAAAATCTCAGCCAACGACCTGTAATACCATAATGTCCCTTCCCGGCCATTTTTGAACCGGTTCCAGATGGCTGGCCCAATCCTTTGATAATCAGCCAGGATGGTGCGGGTATTGTGGACTTTGTCGGCAACGGAAATCAGCCAGGAGTCTGGATTTGCATTGGGAAGATGATTAACGTAGGCTTTTTTACGCTCCAACCAGGGAGGTTTTGGATTTTCCAGGGTATCACTCAAGTCTTCGACGAGACGGGCGACCCGTTCACCAAACCGGGTGCGGATGTCTTCCAGTGTTTCGTGCCCCCCTTGATCCTCGGCAGCATCATGCAAAAGAGCGGCAATCGCCTGATCTTCATCCCCGCCATGTTCGATGACGAGTGCACAAACAGCCAGCAAATGGGAGATGTAAGGGACACCGGAACCTTTCCGAGTTTGGTTCGCATGAAGGT
>DATDOR010000279.1:0-6675 GCA_035293165.1 Anaerolineales bacterium
GTGACTGTCTCACGACCATCCAGCCACAGCTTGTAGTCGAAGCGTGTGTCGTTGAAAGCAACCTGCCCGGCGAGAGGTTGTGAGGGGGTCGTTTCGAGAAGGTTCGGACTCCAGGTAAGTAACGGAGGAAGGAATTCAGTCGTTGTCCCATCTTCCCTCTGGGCGATAAGCACGAGTGAGTCGCTTTCAAGCGCATACATATCATCGCGGTTATGTATCTGGCCAATCTGCCCATCCCAGTTGGTTGCAATGGTATGCACTTGAACAGCATCGCCGCCCTGACCTTGAACGGCGGCGTAGGTAATGCTATCGCGATTGGGTTTCACTGTGTTCGCGGATAAGAAACCAGTCACTCCGTTTCCATACGTAACGCGATATAGGCTGGCATTCCCTGGCTCCAACGAAAGATAACGATCCAGCATACGCGGCCAGCGGGTGGCAGCGATGACCCCCAATGCCACTCCTACACAGAGAATGACCCCTAACAGGCTGAAACCGATGGTAAAACACCCGCCCCACCCCTCCCGTGCCCGGATGACGCGGGTTGGACGTGTTTCTGCATTGGAGAAATCATGGGGACCAGTTGCCATGGGAAAAATTGAGGCCAATTTCAGATACGAGGACAGATTAATCATATCGCATCATTTATCATCATCAAAGAGTTTTCCCCAACGATTCCTAAAGAACCAATATCTGTGCGTAGGAAAAGATGGCTCTTCCATTTTTAGCGGGAAATTCTCCCACCCCGTTAATTATGCTAGAGCCGAAAAGATAAGCTATAATGGGGAAACGTCTTCCCAGAAAAATCTCCTATGACTTTTGTGTTCCATCACGATACCCTTCGAAAAAACGATCTTTTTGAGGGGCTGCCTTCGAATCATTTAGATCGCATTGTCCAAACGGGCCAGACAACTCGATTGGAGGCAGGCGATTTCCTTTTTCATCAAGGAGACCCGGCGCGCTATATGTACCTCCTTCTGGAAGGGCGGCTTAAACTGGTTCAATATACCCAGGAAGGCCAGCAAGTAATCGTCCGCTATATTGGACCAGGGGAAACCTTCGCGATTTTAGCTGTTTTACGCGATGCGAAGTATCCAGTTGCGGCCGAAATTGTCCAGGATACAACCGTGATGTATTGGACGCGAACAACGATGAAACAATTAATGGCACAGTTTCCTGGTTTGGAACGCAATGCCTTACGCGTGATGGCGGACCGCGTTCAGGAATTTCAAGACCGTATTCGAGAATTATCAACCGAACGGGTAGAGCGCCGGATTGCCCGTGCGCTTTTACGCTTAACTCGCCAGGCAGGCCGCAGGGTAGAAGAAGGGGTGTACATTGACCTGCCTCTCTCCCGGCAAGACCTGGCAGAGATGGCAGGGACAAGCTTATATACGGTTAGCCGGACATTGAGTCAGTGGGAATCAGAAGGCATTGTAAAATGTGGGCGTACCCGCGTAACCATCACTTATCCGCACGGATTGGTGATTATTGCCGAAGATTTACCTGCAGACGATAGTTTAAAAAGATAACTTCTCAGCCTGGGGCGACAATATGAGGTTCCTCTGCTTTGGCCTGAACAAAAATGGCAGCCGGATGGCTGCCATTTTTGTTTTTTTAGGGCTTCTTTGCGCGAGCGCAAAGACAACACGCAAGGATTTTTGTATCCTTTAACCAATCTGTCCCTTTTTAATCAGAAATATAATGAAAAACAGGATCATCTCTTCCACCATGATTGTAGCCGACGTTCTTAAGCGTTGGCCGCAAACCGTGCCAGTTTTTCAAAAATATCGAATGGGGTGTGTGGGTTGTGCCATGGCGCCGTTTGAAACCCTGGCAGAAGCTGCGGCTATATACCAATTATCTCTTCCTCATTTTCTTGAAGATTTGCAGATTGCACAGGGGAGTGAGAACGTGATTAACTTTATCAACTACACACAATATGTGTAAATCATTATTTTGGAGATCGTTCTATGACAGAAGAAAAAGACCAACCTACCGAAACCCCGTCTGGCCAGAAATTTTTCGACAACCTCTTCTTGTTGGCCGCGCTATCCATCCTGATCAGTCTGGTAGTGTACAACATCTGGGGCATTATCGAATTATTCACCCGGCAACCGCTGCCCTGACTTGCGGTTTGCTCGTTTACCCGTCATCCATGAATAGTAACTGCTCAGGCAAGTCTTTGAATTCAGCTATCCTTCTACGCTGGGCTGAGTAGTTACCCTGAATTTACCGAGGAGGTATCTATGCTCACACCCGAAAAAATGTGGTGGAAGCCGTTGGGCCGTTTGGAAAAGAATTGGCTTTTGATTGCTTTTATCTGGTGCATCGCGCTCACCGCGATGATGCCCATTTGGTTCTTTTTCGGCAGGCAAAACGTCCCCGCCACCACTTTCCGTACCAACCCTGAACAATTTAAATCGAAAGTTGAAGCCTTTGTCGCCCAATATCAGGTCGGCGAAGAAACAGTTAACGGCGTTCAAGTTCCCGTTGTTGCGCCCCCTGCTGGCGATGTTTTCATGTGGGCGCGCCAATGGCAGTGGTATCCCATCCTGCAATTACAAAAAGGCGAGACTTACCGGGTTCATGTTTCCTCTTTAGACGTACAACATGGTTTCTCCATCCAACCGGTCAACCTCAATTTCCAGATTCTTCCTGGTTATGACTATGTCATCACCCTCACCCCCACCACCAGTGGTGAATTCACCCTCGTCTGCAACGAATACTGCCTGATTGGACATCATACGATGGTGGGCAGAATTCTTGTGACCGACAACTAAAAGGAGTTCCTTATGGCTGTAACTACGCTTCCCTGGAGCAAAGACAACGAAAACGCAGTTTACCGCACCTGCCCGGTCACGAGTCTCAAAGTAGACATGGTGGCGGAAAAACTCATTATTGCCAATGCTGTTGCTGCGGTCGTGTTCATCGCATTGGGCGGCCTGTTCGCGCTACTGCTCGCCCTCACCCGCTGGCAGGCTATCCACCTGCTCAATCCCGTCTGGTTTTATCGTGTTTTGACGGCTCATGGTTTTGACATGCTCGTGGCGTGGATGGTTTTCTTCGAGTGTGCAGGATTATATTTTGGCAGCACTGTCCTACTCAATGCGCGGCAAGTGACCCCCTGGCTGGCCTGGGTGGCCTTTGCCTTAATGGCTGTTGGAGCACTGCTCGTTAATGTCATTGTCATGCTGGGACGGGCGGATGTGCTATTCACTGCTTATGTACCGCTCAAGGCAGACCCGCTTTTTTACCTGGGCGTGATCTTATTCGCCGTTGGCGCATTGGTTGTCCTCTTCCTTTTCTTTGCAAATCTGATCGTTGCAAAAAGAGAAAAACGGTATGAAGGGAGCATTCCACTTGTCGTCTTCGGCCTGGCCACCGCCACGATTTTAGGCATTTACACCCTGTTAGAGGGCGCGGCAGCCTTTGTCCCCGCCTTTTTGTGGTCTGTTGGAATCATCGAAAACCTGGACGCTGCCCTGTACCGCAACCTGTTTTGGGGCTTCGGCCACCCTGCTCAACAGGTCAACCTGGCTGCAATGGTGTCTGTCTGGTACATGCTCGGTCAAATCACCGTTGGGGCTGTACCGCTTAATGAAAAATTTTCCCGCGTCGCCTTCGTTTGTTACCTGTTCTTCATCAACCTGGGTTCCGCCCACCACCTGCTCGTAGACCCTGGCCTGGGCTTCACCTGGAAAGCGACAAATACCTCCTATGCAATGTATCTGGCCGTCCTCGGCAGCCTCATCCATGCCTTCTCCATTCCGGCAGCCGTTGAAGTCGCCCTCCGCAGGCAAGGCCACAAGCGCGGCCTCCTCGAATGGCTTCGGAAAGCTCCTTGGGGTGAACCTGGTTTTTCCACCCTCGTTATCTCTATGGTCCTGTTTGGCTGGATTGGCGGTGTGACAGGCGTCACCATCGGTACGGAACAGATCAACATGGTTGCTCACAACACCTTGCGCCTGCCCGGCCACTTCCACGCGACGGTCGTTGCTGGAACGACCCTCGCCTTTATGGGGCTGACTTACTACGTCATACCGCTCATCTTCCGGCGGGAACTGGTGCTCAAATCCTGGGCAAAATGGCAGCCTTACGTGTTTGGGTTTGGGATGCTGTTCGTCTCTATCGGAATGATCGCCAGCGGCTTGCAGGGCGTCCCCCGGCGTCACTGGGACATCACCTTCGTCAGCGCAACGGCTGTACCTGGGACGGTCAACCTGACCCTGGCGGTCATGGGCATCGGCGCGCTCATTGCGGTCACCGGTGGCATCATGTACCTGACTGTTGTCCTGGGTTCTGTTCTCTTCGGCGCAAAACGGGAGGCTCACCGCCTGACCCTGGTTTCGGGCGACGAAAACCCCCTTGTCAACCTCGCCAAACCCCTCACCGCCAGCGACGAACACCGCTTCCAACCGAAAGGCACCTTCGCCATCGTCATCGCCTTTCTCATGTTCTTCGCCGCCTACTACTTCAGTAACTGGTGGCTGCTCGGCAGAACGTGGATTGTCAAATGAAATGAGACAATGAGAGAATGAACAATGAGACAATGAACAAAATTCATCGGTTTCATTAGTTCATTGTTCATTTCTCCATTGTTCATTTCCCCATGGTTCATTGATGCTCCTCCCCTTCGCCCTCGGACTCCTCGGCAGTTTCGGCCATTGTACAGGGATGTGCAGCGGCGTTCAGCTTCTCCTGTCCCGGCGGGTTCACACGGAGCGACGACAAGCAGTCATGGGTCGCAGTGGGGGTGCGGAAACCCAAACGCTGATCCTGACCCACGCAGGGCGCATTACCACTTACACCCTCCTGGGATGGATGGTGGGACTTATAAGGGGAAGTCTGGGGTGGGGTTTCGCCGACCAACTGAGCGTTGTGCAGGGGGCGCTGGCGCTGGCAGCGGCTTGCCTGGCGATTTACATGGCACTGGCACTCACCGGAAAGGCTCCCTCCCCGGAACTGTTATTCACCGGCCTCACCCGCACCTGGGGCCACACCATGCGACAATTCTCCTCTTCTCCTTTTCCCCTCTTCATCTCATCCCCTCTTCACCATTTCTCCCTCGGCCTGCTCTGGGGCTTGCTCCCATGTGGGATGATTTTATCCGCCCTCCTCGTCGCCGCGACATCAAGCACACCAGGAGCAGGTGCGCTGTACATGCTCGCGTTCGGCCTGGGGACATTGCCCGCCCTGTTCGGCGTAAATTGGTTTCTCAAAGGAGCAAGTCAGGCTCGCTGGCCCCGGTATGTCGCGGCGGTTTTACTGGCCCTGTTCGGTTTTCAGATCGCCCTGCGTGGGCTGGCAGCCTGGGGGGTGATTACCCATTATCATATTCATTCGATGGGTTTAATGTTATGGTAGATCCGCCTGCGATTTGTTCCCTCTGCTCTCTCCCCACCGTCCATCCTTTATTTGACGAGACTGATCGGGTTTTTTGCTGTCCCGCCTGCAGAGAAGTCGCCGCGCTGCTGGATGTTTCGCACATCGCACCCCGCGCATCGCACGAACAATTCTCAATCCCGAACTCATCAACCACCACCCTCACCCTCTCCGGCCTCTGGTGTACCTCCTGCACCTGGCTGATCTCCGAAACGCTGCGCCGCGCCCCGGGCGTGGAGGATGCCGAGGTCAGTTTCGTCCAGCGAGAGGCGCGCGTCACGTTCGACCCATCCCGCACCAACCCGAAACAACTTCGCAAACGCGTCCGCCGCCTGGGCTACCGCGCTTTTTTGCCCGGTGAAACGCCCAACGACGAGGAAGAAACTCACGCCAACCGGCTGTTGATCGGCGGGGTATTTGCCATGCACGTCATGCTGTTGAGTGGGATGCTTTACATCCGGCAGATTTTCGGGTTTTCGTCGCCGGAAACCGCCTGGCTGGAGCAGATTTTCGAGTACATGATTGCCTTTGGGAGTGTGCCGTTGATGATCGTATTGGGCTTGCCCATTTTGCGCGCGGGCTTCGCCAGCCTGATCAGCCGCCGCCCGAATATGCACGCGCTGATTGCATTGGGGGCGTTTTCGGCATTTGGGCTGTCGGTTCGCAACCTGTTTGCCGGGCATCCGGTGTATTTCGACACGGCTTCGATGTTGTTGTTTTTGGTCACGCTGGGGAGGTGGTTCGAGATTCGCGCGCAAAAGACCGGGACAGAGGCAGTGGAACAACTTCTGGACAGGATTCCGCCCGTGGCGCGGCAACTCACCCTCGCGGGGGAAGTGGAAATCCCAATGGATGAGGTGGTGGGGGGCGCGCGATTGCGGGTCCGGCCCGGGGAACGGTTCCCCGTGGACGGGATCGTCGCGATCGGGCAGGGGGATGTGGACGAGAGTTTGTTGACCGGGGAGCCGGCGCCTGTCCTGCGCCGGGAAAGGGATCGGGTACTGGCCGGGACGGTGAACCTGGACGGTGGTTTTGAGATCATCACAATGGCGGTGGGAGCGGCGACCGTGGCCGGGCAAATCGGCAAGCTGCTGCACCAGGCATTGTGGGCGCGTTCCCCCGTCGAGCGGCTGGCAGACCGGCTGGCGGCGATGATGGTTCCGGCGGCTATATTGATTTCGGCGGGGACGTTTGCCTTTTGGACGTATCGTGTGGGGCCAGAAGTGGGGTTGTTGAACGCGCTTTCGGTGCTGTTGATTGCCTGCCCATGTGCATTGGGGCTGGCGACGC
>DATDOR010000280.1:0-7096 GCA_035293165.1 Anaerolineales bacterium
AAGCCCTGCTGGCTTAGATATTGGGCGCGCATGGAAGCGGCCATCCCCCAACGATTGACTACCAATTGTGCATGCGGACCACCATACACACTGACGATGAGCGGGAGGGGGCCATCCCCGGCCTGCGGTGGGTGATAAAGCGCGCCATACAGTGTTACCCCTTCGCGGTTTTGAAGTTGAGCGACCAGCCGCTGCTGACCAGTAGCCGGGTCAAATGTAAAAAGCTGCTGGGATAGGGTACGATCCTGGCTGAACAGAAATGTGATTTTTGAATCGTCTGGGGAAAAAGCGAACACCCCAGGAGCAATGAACCCAGGGAAAGGGTTTTTGCAACTTCTTCAATAGGGAATGAAAATTGGTTGGAGCCAGCGGACCTGAAACATCCTCTAACTGAAAAGCACCTTCACATCTTCTGTTGTCAACTCTTTAAAGAAACTCACTTCCGTGCTGATCAACTGTTCCACCAGCGCCTTCTTTTGTTCCTGTAATTGCAGTATCTTTTCTTCCACCGAGTCGCGAGCGATGAGTTTGTAAACAAATACCGGTTTATCCTGGCCGATGCGGTGGGTGCGGTCGGTGGCTTGCATTTCGACGGCAGGATTCCACCAGGGGTCAATGTGGATGACGTAGTCGGCAGCGGTCAGGTTGAGACCCAGGCCCCCAGCTTTCAGGCTGATGAGGAAGAAGGGGATTTTGTCATTCGTTTGAAACTCGTCCACCTCCTCCTGGCGTTTACGCGTGCGGCCGTCCAGGTAGTTGTATTTGATTTTCCGCTTGTCCAATTCTTTGCGGACCAACTTGAGCATCTGAACAAATTGGGAAAACACCAGCGCTTTATGTCCCTCGGCTTGCAACGTTTCCAGGTGCTCGATGAGCAATTCCATTTTGGCAGAATTTCCCCGGAATTTATCCTCCACCAGTTTGGGGTGATTGCTGATCTGGCGCAGGCGGAGCAAGCCTTCGAGCACTTTCATCCGGGTGTTGTTCATGCCTTCTTCTTCGATGAGGCCGAGTAGCAGGGCGCGGTAGTAATCGCGGGTTTTGGTGTAGAGTTTGCGCTGGGCAGGTTCCATGTCAGCGTACAGAATGCGTTCAGTGCGCGGGGGAAGTTCAGGGGCCACCTGGTCTTTCGTGCGGCGGAGGATGAACGGGTAAACCATCTTCCGCAGGAAATTAGCGGTGTCATCGTCTTTGCGCCGTTCGATGGGGTTGGCAAACTCGCTCTTGAAATATTCCAGATTTCCCAACAAACCAGGGTTCAGGAACGCGAACTGTGACCACAACTCAAACGTGTTGTTTTCGACAGGTGTGCCGGTCATGACCAGCCGGTGGTGGCTGTTGAGCAGGCGAACTGCTTTTGAGGTCTGCGATACAGGGTTTTTGACGGCCTGAGATTCATCGAGGACGACATAATGAAATTTGTAATTTCGCAAGGTCCGTACATCCCGCAACATCGTCCCGTAGGTAGTGAGCACAATATCGTAATCGTCAAAATTTGGAGTTGCTTTATCTCGCCCGATTCCAAAATGCTGGTAAACGCGTAAATGGGGGGTAAACCGGGAAGCTTCGCGCTCCCAGTTAATCAATAAGGAACGAGGGACAACAATCAGGTCAGCGGCCTGGGCTTTCTCCTTCTCTCGGAGCGCTTGCAGGAAAGCCAGCACTTGAACGGTCTTTCCTAACCCCATATCGTCCGCAAGGCAACCCCCAAAGTGGTATTCATGCAGGAAGTGGAGCCAGTCGAAGCCTGCTTTTTGATAAGGCCGGAGGATACCGGTAAATCCCCCCGGCAGCGTTTGGGTTTCGATCCCGTTAAAATCTTTGAGCCGGTGTAGACGTTTGTGATACTGTTCGTCGGCGGCAACCCGGTCCGCTTCTCCCAACAATTGATCGATCAACGTGAGATGGTGTTCGGACAGACGCACACCATCCTCGGTCTGTTCACCCAGGCCGAACAGGTGGCGGTATTTTTGCAACCATTCTTCGGGGATTTCACCAATTGTTCCATCCGCAAGTTTGACGAAACGCTGCTTTTTCCGCAGGGCACGGCGCACCTCTTGCAAGGAGGCGTCCACATCCCCGAACTTGATCACAGCGAGAACGTCGAACCAGTCAATGCCAGAGGTGATATTGAGAGAAATGGTCGGGCGGTTGCGGTTAACGCGGGCGGATTTGAGTTCCTCTTCGCCATAGATTTCAAATCCGTCTTCGAGCAGAGCAGGCACTTTGCGAAGTAGAAAGTCAATAGGGTCAACCCTGGCTCGCAGTTCAAAGGATTCCGGACCGTTGGGATAACTTCCGTATTTGAGACCGTAGCGTGTGGAAGAAACGGAGCGGTAAATTTCTTCTTCCAGCGTGGTGTCCCGGTGAATGCGCAGCAGCGTCCAGGAGTCATCCTGCTTGCGTTGAACACTGACGAGAGGGGAGCTTTTTTGGTAGGCTACTTCATAGTCCGCGTATCCGAAGCGCAGATGAGCTAAAAGTTGGCTGCCATTTTCGGTGAGATAAAGACGTTTGATAGGGGCCGCTCTGATCTCTTCCCACTGGACCTGCGCTCCCTTCAACTCCACCGTGTTGGCAAGGGGGATGAGATATTTCTCGAGGAATTCCGTTTCACCTGATTGGGGAATCTCGATGCGCGGCGAGTTCAGAAAGACGCTGGCAAAATCCGCCGATTGCTTTCCAGACAGCCGGACCACATATTGATCCGCTATCAGCCAGATCGGATCGCGGGAGATTATCTGCGAATCCCGCTTTTTGAGGGGGATGGACAGTTCTTCCACGCGCAAACACGTCTCCAGCACGACCCCTTGTCTATTTTCTTGACCGTTCGCTTGCCCGTTTGTCCGATCCATCTTGATTTCCAATTGCCCCTCGGTCGGGAGAATCTCCAGCGCTTTTTGGAAAGGCTGTTTATTGGTTCCCCAAAAAAGCATCACATTTTCACCAGAGAGTAGTGTCAAATAATCATGAATAGGGCGATTGTACGAATAGTAATAATAGCCGGTGGTATACCCCTCGGTACGCAGGATCAGGTTTGCAACCGCCACCAACTCCTGACCGGCGTTTACACATTCTATGGGGTTAAGTTGGCTACGAGGGCTTTTGACCTTTTCGGTCATCCACGGATTATGCTCAATGATTTCCTGGAATGCGTTCACCGATTGGGCATCATCCGGCGACCACACTACTTCGGGGAACGCATTGACCGATAAAGTGAGCGGGCGGATGGACCAGTTCCCATAATCTTGTTGCAGGCTGAAGAATAGCAGATAAGGCGTTGCGCGGCTGCGCCCGGAGGATTGTTGGGCAATGCGGAGCGCGAGTTCAACTGTGCCCTTCCACATATTGCTGCCATGTGCGCGCAGATAATCGCGCAAATACAACCCCGCTGCAACCATATGCTTGCAAAAATAACCGTTATCTGCGTATGGGCAGGTGCACTCGCAATACAATCTCCCCGTTTCTTCAAAAATATCCACGCAGTATTCCATAGTCCCAGTGACGTGTAAGTGGGCATGATCATCTTCCAGGTCAATTAACTCGACCTTTCTTTGCCAGTAGTAATTCATCCCCTTGGTAAAGATAGTATTTCCGGCATAAGCGCGCAGCGTTTGTTCGCTGACCAGTTCGGGGGTCAAACCAGACATCAGAGTAAAAAGAACGCTTTTCCTATTCCTTGTTGCGTGAAGGGTGATTTAAAGCAACCCCACGCGTATGTTGAATTCGTTGATCAGGTCATCAATCTGGCCAGTCATCTTCTGAATGGAAGTCCAGTAATCGGGGTCAACCCATTGTGCGTTGAGTTCCTCAAGGGTGCGGCCTTGCTGTTCAACCCAGGTGTAATATTTCAGATTGTGGACGCGTTTCCGATCAGTGTAGCGGAGTTCCAGCATATTGTCGGTCGCTTCGCCATGCAGGTAACGGGCCAGGTGCACAGCAGCGTCGAGTTCGGTGTATTCCCCAAACTCTTGCTGCATTTCCACAAGACGGCTGCCATACAAATCCATCGAGTCAGTCAACACCGTCATCATCACGTCATCCTCGCCCATTTCGTAGTATTTGGCGACTTTGATGCAGGAGAGGAGGTTGGCGATGCCGGAGAAGCCGAGTAAGTGGAGATTGGAGATCAGAGACTCAGGAACGCCTTTCAGCTCTAAATATTTTTTTCCGGCGGATTCGTTGAAAAGCCGCGCTAAAGAAACAACCGCGTTATCATCAATGGCGGTGACGAGGTCGGTGTTTTTAACGTTGTGGATGAACGGAACGTGTTTGTCGCCAATCCCTTCAATGCGGTGCGCGCCAAACCCGTTTTCGAGCAAGGTCGGGCACTGCAACGCTTCACTGGCGGCGATCACACTGCCCGGAAACACCTGCTTGAGATAATCCCCGCATGCAATCGTTCCCGCTGACCCGGTCGTGAGTGCAACACCCCGGAACCGGCCGCGTGGCCCCAACTCCCGTTCGAGGACTTCCTCCATCGCATGGCCAGTCACGTCGTAATGCCACAGGTAATTGCCGAATTCCTCGAACTGGTTGAAGATCATCAAATCCTGCCCGGAGCGGCGGAGTTCCCAGCATTTGTCGAAAATTTCTTTTACGTTCGACTCACTGCCGGGCGTTTTGATCGTCTCCCCAGCGATATTCGCCAGCCACTCGAACCGCTCCTGGCTCATCCCTTCGGGCAGGATCGCGATGGACTCGCAGGCCAGCAGCGCGGAGTCATAGGCTCCACCCCGGCAATAATTCCCGGTCGAAGGCCAGACAGCTTTTTGTGTGGTGGGGTCGAACTGTCCGGTGACAAGCCGCGGCACGAGACAGGAAAATGCCGCGCCGACTTTGTGCGCTCCGGTCGGAAACCATTTCCCAACTAGTGCGATGATCCGCGCACGGACGCCGGTCAACGCGTGGGGGAATTCGATAAAGTTGACGGAACCGAACCCACCCCCAGCCGGGACAGGTTCGTTCTTCCAGGTGATGCGGAACAGGTTACGTGGGTTCACATCCCACAACTCTACACCGGAGAGCGATTCCCGAACCTCGGCCGGGATCAGGCTGGGATCTTTCATCTGTGCGTAGGTGGGGATGATGATGTGGCGTTCGCGGGCGCGCTGGACGGCGTGTTCCAGGCGGTCAGGGTGGAGAGTTAGATCGATCATAGGGAAGGGAGAGGTGAAAAGTGGAAATCAGACTTTGGAGGTTTCTTCGAGGGATGGCGCTTCTCGAACGATATAGAGGGGACGGCCTTTGGCTTGATCATATAAACGGCCAATGTATTCTCCCAAGATGCCAAGGGAAATCAATTGCACGCCGCCAAGAAACAATACAGCAATGAGCGTCGTGGCCTGTCCGAAAAAGAACTGCGACCCGGCCAGGCGCAGGTACGCGACGATAGGAATGGCCAGAATGCTCAATCCGGCCGCTGCAAATCCAGTATAGGTTGCCAGTTGAAGGGGAAAATACGAAAAACCGGTGATGGCATCCCAGGTGAGCTTGATCATTTTCTTGAGCGGGTACTTGGTTTGCCCGGCATACCGCGCCGCACGGCGATATTCCACTCCGGTTTGCCGGAAGCCAACCCAGGAAGACATCCCGCGCAGGAAACGGTGGCGCTCGCGCATCTGGTTCATCACGTTGACCACTTTGCGATCCATCAGCCGGAAGTCGCCGGTGTCCATAGGGATATTGACGTCCGTAATGCGGTGGATCAGGCGGTAAAACATGGATGCGGTAAATAATTTGAACCAGGATTCCCCTTCCCGTTCCGAGCGGATGGCGTAAACGACTTCGTAACCTTCGCGCCATTTTTCGATCATCTGGAGGATTACTTCCGGTGGGTCTTGCAAATCGGCATCAATGATGACCACCGCGTCTCCCCGGCTGAAATCCAATCCGGCAGTGACGGCAATTTGGTGGCCGAAATTGCGGGCGAAGATTACCGGGCGGACACGTGAGTCAAGTGCGGCCATTTCACGAATGATTTCCGCTGACCGATCCGAGGAGCCATCATCGATGGTGACCAATTCCCACGGATCGCCGGTCGCGTCCATGACTTCTTTGATACGCGGGTATAAAGCGGGCAAAGTTTCCGCTTCGTTATAAACGGGTGCAATAATGGAAAAGGTAGGAAAAGACATATTTTTAGCCCTTTCTTTAACGTGACTTAATATCTTACCACGATGTACAAAATGTGTAACTACTCGGCTCAGAGTGGAAATGGAGATCCCTCTGCCTTAGCTTGAGTGGTTACTATTACAAACAAAAACGCCCGTTGTCGGGCGTATGTATAAACGAAATCTTTTAAATTATCTGACCATTTTTTATGCATGTTGATCTTTGGCTCTTTGGGATCTGCCGTGGTTAATGCCAAAGAGCCGGATCTTTAACTTGAAATTATTCCTTTTTTTGCGATACAATGATTTTGTCTTCAAATGCTCATCAGGAAAGATGATGTCTCCAACTTTATCGGTGGACTTCTTAGTCAAAGTGAATTATCAAAAGATTTTCGTACAGGGTTGAATCAATTTATGTCCAAAACGCTCATTTCCTCATTAATTTATGTTTCAATTCTATTGCTTATCCTGAGTGCTTGTGGGGATATTCGCGCGGTAAGACCCTCCGAAGGAACTTCTCCCCCAGATTCAATCGTTTCACCCACCATCTCTTTGCCTACCTCCACTTCAAGCCCGATTCCAGAAGCCTCCCCAGTTCAACAGGACTCAGAGGAAGGCATCACTTTTGAAGAAAATCAAGGCTTACCGTCAATTCCCCCCCATCAAGTAGAGATAGCACTTTCTGAGACTGGGATCACCATCTCCTGGTCTGGTACAGGCTCGGATATAGACCTGTACTATACAGTTTATCGAAGGCTTCTCGGGGAGTTGGAATGGGAGCAAATTGGAACAATGCCCGTTGAGGACAATAATCGTGGAAATTATCAATTATTTAAATGGGTCAGGACCTTGGCGACTCAATTTATGATTCCACCGTTTTCCTGGATCGTTTCTTTTGGAGCACGGATGTAACCTGTACCAGTGGAGCCGCTTCCGATACGGATGGGGATGGGTTGCTAGACACCTGGGAATCGGCCGGCTTG
>DATDOR010000281.1:0-6058 GCA_035293165.1 Anaerolineales bacterium
GCCTGGCCAAGACTCTAACCGCCCACTGTTTTGCCACCGCGCTTGGATTAGATTTTAAACGCATTCAGTTTACTCCTGATTTATTGCCGGGTGACATTACCGGCGGCTATATTTTCGACCGCAGCAAAGGGCGTTTCGAGCTGCGAAAAGGGCCTATTTTCGCCAACATCATCCTGGCTGATGAGATCAACCGGGCCTCTCCGAAGACACAGTCTGCTTTGCTGGAGGCGATGCAAGAACACCAGGTGACCATTGAAGGGGAAACCATGCCTCTACCGGACACCTTCATCGTCATCGCCACGCAGAACCCCATTGAATATGAGGGGACTTTCCCGCTCCCCGAAGCCCAGTTGGATCGTTTCCTCATCAAACTCGCGGTAGGCTATCCTACGGTTGACGAAGAACAGGAGATCCTGAAACGCCGGCGCGAACGGCGCTCGGATGACTTCCGTTTGGAAAAAGTCACAGATGAAAAGACTTTACGGGCGATGCGCCAGGCCATTGAAACCGTCCATGTCGAAGCCGACCTGGAGCATTACATCGTCGAACTGGTACACAGAACTCGCCACGAAAATCGGATTACAGTGGGTGCCAGCCCGCGCGGCTCGCTGGCCCTGCTTAAGTTGGCACGCGCCTGTGCAGCCATGGAGAACCGAGATTATGTACTACCCGACGACATCAAAGCTTTTGCAAAACCTGCCCTTATCCACCGGCTGATCCTAAATCCCGAACTGTGGCTGAGACCGCAGGCCGCAGATCAAATTCTTACTGAGCTCATTGGCATTGTCCCGGTTCCGGTCATTAAAGATGAATAAACTGTCAAACACATTCATCCTCCTCATCTATGGCTTGATCCTCGTTGGCCTTGCTACACTAAAAGGGCCATTGCTGGCCTTTGCGATCCCCTTCGTGGTTTACCTGACCGTGGGGCTTTTCTTTGAACCGGAACCTGTACATTTACAGGCGAAGCGAACATTAAGCACCGACCGTGTCAATCAGGATACCCCGGTAACTGTTCACCTGAAAATTAAAAACGAGGGTTCTTCCATAGAAAATCTGCTTATCGAAGACATCGTACCAGCCGGGTTGCAAATCATCGAGGGAAATCCAAAGTTAATGACCTCGATGAAACCAGGTGAAACCGTAACGCTTTCTTACACCCTATGCGGCGCGCGCGGGTATTATCACCTGCCTGGGCTTAGAACCACGGCCAGCGATCATCTAGGACTGATCCGAAAATACAAAGACCTGGCACTCTCCAGTCGTTTCGTGGTATTGCCAGAAGCGTACAA
This sequence comes from Anaerolineales bacterium, assembly GCA_035293165.1. GTDB lineage: Bacteria > Chloroflexota > Anaerolineae > Anaerolineales > JABWBV01 > JABWBV01. Next base: position 1,293 of record DATDOR010000281.1, read on the forward strand.
ACTGCCTGAAGTGGGTATCCGGCCCCGGCGCACGCGGGTCTTTCCAGGGTTGATCCCCGCTCGCAAAGGAGGGCCTGGCGTGGAGTTTTTCGGCGTTCGGGAATACCATTCGGGCGACCCCATGCGCTGGATCAATGAGCGGGCCAGTGCGCGACACGAACACACCCTGTTTGTCAATGAATTCGAGCAGGAAAGGGCTACTGATATTGGTCTGATCCTGGATTGCCGTATAGAGACCAATCTCTTTCGGGGGAACACCGAACTTTTGGAACATGGGACGCAAGCCGCGGCCACACTGGCAGAATCGTTTCTAAACTACGGCAACCAGGTTGGCTTGCTTATTTACGGGGGAATGCGGAATTGGGTGCATCCGGGTTATGGAAAAATCCAGCGTGAGCGAATCTTACGGGCTTTGGCTACTGTGCGCTTGTACGATAGTTACGTTTCCCAAGAACTGGTGAATATGCCAACGCGCCTGTTTCCAGCACGGTCCCAACTGGTGTTGATCAGTTCCCTGCTATTTCAGGACCTCCCCACATTGATTGCACTCCGGGCGCATGGGTATCCATTGTTGGTCATCAGCCCCGATCCCATCCATTTTGAAAGCAAACTGTTAGGGAGCAGCCAGACTGTCGCACAGGCCGTCCGTATCGTCCGGCTGGAACGAGACTTTTTGCTGCGTTTGCTCAGGCGTACCGGCGCGCGAGTTTTTGATTGGCAAGTAGACCAACCTTTCCACCAGGCCGCCCATTATGCACTGACCCACGGCGCTGCCTGGCGCACGAGTCAGGGGGTTGTCCATGCGTAGGGTTGCAGTTATCGCGATTGTGAGTGGCTCCCTGGGAATGGGGGGCCAATACGCCGTGGACGGACGATGGGGGATGGTGTTGGCCTGCCTGTTGGCAGGTGCACTGTGGTTGTTCCCAACCCAGTATGGGGCCGGTCAGAGGCCAACTATCAGCCTGCTGTTTCTCGCTGGGGCTGGGGGAGCCGGGGTGTATTTGGATTACGCTCCCGTGTGGCTGCTCACCCACTTTGTGATTTTGTTGATCGCCTGGGACCTGGATCATTTCACCCGTGTTCTCCAGCAATTTTCAAAGGATCATGCCAGAGAAAAAGAACCATCAGCGCTGTTTCACGCACATCTCAGGCGGTTAGGGATGGTTGCCGGACTGGGATGGTGTCTCGGGATGGCTGCATTATACGTACGGGTTCCAACCCGTTTTGCCGGTGCATTGGCATTGGGCTTGTTGGTGTTCCTGAGTCTGCAGGGAATTGTGCGCTTTTTCGATCAAGGCGGCGGCTCAAACGCTGAGTAATTTTTCATACGAATTATAAGGACCATTATGTCAATTTTCACATCAATCACAGAAAAACTCCGCCCCTACCTCAGCGAGGGCGCAAAAATCATCATCATATTCTTCCTGGTTGCATCGGCGGCCATCTTTATCCTCCACAGCGGCCTTTCGATTGCACACCCATACCCCCTCGATTACGGGGAAGCCCCGCTCGTTGATCAGGCAATGCGTATGGCAAAGGGTGAAAACATTTACCGGGCCTCCCTCGACACCCCACCATACACCATCGCCAACTACCCGCCCCTTTACATCGTTTCCCTGATCCCCTTCCTGAACTGGTTCGACTCGCCGTTTCACATGGCGCGGGTGGTTTCTGTGACAGCCACCGTACTCTCGGCCCTTTTTATCGGGCTGACGATTCATACGTTCAGCAAAAAACCCGAGGATGCACCGGCGGATCAAGAGCGTATGACCGATGTCCGAAAAGTAGTCCATACCCTCGGCAAAAACTACCTTCCTGCCATCGTCGCCGCGCTCTTCTTCCTGGCAAGCCCGTATATCGTACAGTGGTCAGGACTGGCGCGCATTGACTCGCTGGCGCTGATGTTTGCAACCGCCGCGTTGTACGTGTTCGCACGCTGGCCGAAGTCGCGCTGGGCCTGGATCGGCGGGGGTATTTTGCTCGTCGCCGCTGCATATACCCGCCAGTCCTACGCCCTCGCTGCCCCGCTTGCCGGGTTTGTCTGGCTGTTCACGCAGGACAAACGCCGCGCGATTGGGCTGGCCCTGCTCGTGGGCGGGTTGGGTCTTGGCCTGTTTGTTCTGCTCAACGCCCTCACCGGTGGCGGGTTCTACTACAACATCGTCACCGCCAACGTCAATGAATTTGGTTGGGAACGCCTCACCGATCAGCTCTCCCGGCTGTGGAACGATTCATGGATCATTCTACCGCTGGGCGCGCTGTTCCTGCTGGTCGGCTGGCGTTCCCAAAGATCGTGGCCGTTGCTGGGCCTGTTTTTGGTCGGCGCGTTCCTTTCCGGGCTGACTATTGGCAAGATCGGCTCGAACGTCAACTATTTTCTGGAACTGGCCGCAGCCCTGGGGCTGGTTGCCGGAATCCTCCTCATCTGGAGTCAGGCGCACCCCTGGCGGTATGTCGCCGTAATCCTGCTCCTCACCTTCCAATTCGGCCTGCTGCTTGAATCCTCCATGCGCAACAATGTTGATTACATCCTCTCCCCGCACCTGGCGGATTTCACCGCGCTCCAACGATTGGAACAGGAAGTCAAAGCGACGGACGGCCCCATCCTGGCCGATGAATACATGGGTCTGTTGACCATGTATGATCGCGCCCTCTATCTGCAACCGTTCGAAATGACCCAACTCGCCAACGAAGGCATGTGGGACGAACAACCTTTACTGAATGAGATTTCCAACCAAAATTTCGCTGCGATCCTTATCCACCACTTTGGCACCTTCCAGGTTTACCGGCAACGCTGGTCGCCCGGCATGTTAGCCCAAATTGACGCCAATTACCGCCCGGTAAAAACCCTGGCCGGAACGGTGGTCTACATTCCGCGCGGGGACACCGGAATCGCACCGGTTCCCGCGCCTGATCAGCCTCCCAGCGGGGGTTCCCAACCGGTTTCTGCGGGGTCGCCGATCCCAATCGGGGCAAGCAGCTTTGTTGCGGAGCCATCCATCGCCCTCAACCCAACCCATCCCAATCACCTCGCCGTCGTCGCCACCCGAGTATCCAAACAGGATTGCGAACTTCCCAATTGCAAAGTCGAAATGCCCTTTTTTGCCTCCGAAGATGGCGGCGCAACCTGGCAATCGCCCGCCACCTTCAGCTACCCGCAACAAATCATGTACAACGGGCAGGTGGTCTTTGGCCCGGATGGCACTTTATACATTCTGGCAAAGCGCAATAATGTGATCACGCTTAACCAAACAGAAATAGCGGATGCCCCCTCCCAGGCAGATTTTGAAGACGCGTCCAGCGCAGGTGTGAACGCCCGTCCCTGGTTGTGGGTTCACCCCGAAACCGGCGAAATCTTCCTCACCTTTGACGCGCAGGAAAGCGATTTGCTTTTCGTCACCCCCAGCCTGAAACGCTCCAACGATGGAGTGCGCTGGTCCTTAACCGCCCGCGCTGATCAACATGTCTCCGCCTCGGACATTTTCTCGCCTCGCGCCACCGGTCCCGACGACATCCAGGTGCTTTTTGGCGGGGGAAACCTCGTCTCCCTGGTCTGGGTGTGGGACCCCGACCCCTGGCGGTGGCCGCGCACGGTCTGGATGGCAAACTCCGCCGACGGCGGGAATACCTTCGGCGAGCCGACTCCCATCGTCAAAACATGGGGACCGGTCAACACCGCCTCCGCGAACGGCCAGTTTGCCATCGTCTACCGCACGGGAACCGAAGAGAGCCAGCAATTGGCCTTGGCAACCACTTCCGACAACGGGCAAACCTGGACTTCCGTGATCGCCAGCGGGGACATCCCGCTCTATTTCGACGTGGGCAAAGCACCCGGCCTCGGCATCGCCCCCAATGGAACGATAGATCTGGTCTTTTACGCCCACGCCAGCAGCACATTGGACTGTGTGGAAACGGTCGAAAGCTGGCAGCAAACCCTCCCCTTTGGCGGCCTCGATGACTGCGAATACAATGTTTTTTACACTTTCAGTAAGGATGGCGGCCTTTCCTTTGCCGAACCCGTGCAGTTGAACCAAGACCCCATTCGCGGGGAGGACTTTATCAAATGGTTCGGCGGCTCGATGGCGGGTTCGCACCTGGCCGTCGCGTCCGGTGATGATTACGCTTACCCGGTCTGGATTGGCACGCCCCAATCCGGTCAAACCCAGGTGTTTACAGCAAGGATCGAGCGATAACTTCATATTTTGTCAAATTCTAAAGAGCAAGTCACTGTGAGCCGCTGGTTTCGATACGCCGCAAAACCAACGGCTACTCAACCAGCGGCAAAGTAATCTCCCTCACGAACGGGGAAGATTGCGACAATCTTCGATTGCGACAATCTTCGATTGCTTTGTCGCCAAAGCGTCGGATGGGCGCATCCGCGCTCGCAATGACGAATCAATGTTCGGACAGGCTTTCAACGAAAAAGACCTGACGGGGCTGTCAGGTCTTTTCGGAAATTGCATCCCCCAACGCATTGGGATAGGTATTCAGTTTCAAGCTGCCGGGCTGGCCTTCGAGGTCGTTCCGGCGACCTTTTCAGATGGTGATGTTGCAGGCTTCCCCGCCAGCGAGAACAAAGCTCTGAAGAGGGAAGGGCGTTCCCCGGCAATCCGTTTCGCCCGGCGATGGGCTTCCGCATCTTTCAGCATCTGGTTGAGCCTGGCTTGACCGTTCAGGTTGGCGATATATGGGTGGTTCATGATTTTTCTCCTATACGTGTTTATTTTTGTTGACCTCATTTTCCCAAATGCCCGTGACCAGCCCGT